>NZ_CAJMZE010000018.1:0-138882 GCF_905220235.1 Paraburkholderia sp. J41
AAGCCGCTTCGAAGAAGCGGCTTTTTTATCGTCTCGGCGCTCGAACGAGCGACGAACAAGCGGCGCGCAAGCCATGCCCGCGAGCGCGGCCCGATGCGTCGCGCCGCGTCAAGCCGGCGCGGGCTGCCGGCGCGTCGTGCGCGACCTCGGGAAGCGCACGGTGAACGTGCTGCCGCGGCCCTCCTCGCTTTTCACTTCGAGCGCCGCGTCGTGGCGTTGCAGCACGTGCTTGACGATCGCGAGCCCGAGACCGGTGCCGCCCGTGTCGCGCGAACGGCTGCGGTCGACGCGATAAAAGCGCTCCGTGAGGCGCGGGATGTCGGCGAGCGGAATGCCCAGGCCGCTGTCCGTCACCGAGAACACCGCGCTGCCCTGCTCCAGATGCCACGACAGATGCACCGTGCCGCCCTCGGGCGTATAGCGCACCGCATTGGTCGCGAGATTGCCGAGCGCGCTCAGGATTTCGGTTTCGGAGCCGGTGAGGCTCAGGCTGTCGTCGATCTCGGCCGTGATGCGGTGATGGCCGCCCGACAGCGTTTCGGCGTCCTCGCGCACATGGACGAGCACGGCGCGCATGTCGATCATCTGATCGCCGGGCAGGCGGCCCTCGCCTTCGAGCTTCGCGAGCACGAGCAGGTCGGTGACGATGTGATGCATGCGCGACGCCTGCTGCTCCATCAGCTCCAGATAGCGGTTGCGCTCGGCATCGGAGAGCGGAATCTCGCGCATCGTTTCGAGAAAGCCGGAAAGCACCGTGATCGGCGTTTTGAGTTCGTGCGAGACGTTGGCGACGAAATCGCGCCGCATGGAGTCGGTGCGCTCCAGTTCGGTGATGTCCTGCGAGAGCACGAGCTTGCGGTTGTCGCCGTACGGGAACACCTGCACGGAAAGCACGTTCTGCCGCTTCGCGCCCATGCCGCGCATGATGAGCATGTCCCTGTAGTCGTGCGAATTGAGGTAGCGCACGAAGTCGGGCTGGCGCACGAGATGCGTGATGTGCTGGCGCAGATCGCGCCTCGCGTCGAGCCCGAAATGGACTTCGCTGATGGCGTTGCACCATTCGATCTGGTCGTGATCGTCGAGCATCGCCACACCGTTCGGCGAAGCCTGGATCGCCTGAATGAAGCGCGAATGCTGCTGCTCGACCTGGCGCACCTGCGCGTGCCAGCGCTTCGCGAGCTTGTGCAGACGGTAGTAGATTTCGCCCCAGACGCCGGGGGCGCTCGGCACTTCGCCATAGACCGGCGCGTCGAGCAGGCGCCAGAGGCGCTGCTTGTGGAAGGTGCTGAAAAGCATTTGCGCGACGAGCACGACGACGGCCACGCCGAGCGCGGCCTTCACGCCGAACACCGCGCCCACGCCCGTGCATGCGAGCGCGAGCAAGACGATCGAAACCAGGGAGCGCGCCCAGATGATGTTCATGTTCCTGCGATCGAAAAAAGACAGTCGGATGCGGGCACGCGACATCGTGCGGCCGTCGCCGGCAAGAAGCGGCGGCCAACCGGCAGCGCCGCGCGGTGCTTCGCCCGCGGCGCGCCCTTACCTTGCGTCACTGCGTCAATCAGGCGCTTTTCGCGAGACGGTAGCCGCTGCCGCGCACCGTTTCGATCATAGCATCGCACCCCGCGGGCTTGAGCGCGGCGCGCAGACGCTTGATGTGTACGTCCACGGTGCGCTCCTCCACGAACACGTGGTCGCCCCACACCTGATCGAGCAGTTGCGTGCGGCTGTGTACGCGCTCGGGATGCGTCATGAAAAAGTGCAGCAGGCGGAACTCGGTCGGGCCGAGATCGAGCTTGATCTCGCTGCCCTGCGCGTGCGCCGCGACGCGATGCGTGGCCGGATCGAGCTTCAGACCGTTGATCGCCACCACGTCTTCCGTGAGTTGCGGCGCGCGGCGGCGCAACACCGCCTTGATGCGCGCCATCAGCTCCTTGGGCGAGAACGGCTTGGTCACGTAGTCGTCGGCGCCGATTTCCAGACCCAGCACCTTGTCCTGCTCGTCGCCGCGCGCGGTCAGCATGATGATCGGAATATGCTTCGTGCGCTCGTTGTTGCGCAGGTCGCGCGCGAAGTTGACGCCCGACTTGCCCGGCAACATCCAGTCGAGCAGGATCAGATCGGGCAGCACGTCGCTGATCAGGTTTTGCGCCTGCTCCGCGTTGTAGGCGCGGATCGGGCAGTGACCCGCATGTTGCAGGTTCACCGAAATCAGCTCGGAAATCGCGGGCTCATCTTCGATGACGAGAATGCTGCTGGGCATCGGCACCTCTAGTGACCTTTTGGCCTCGTGGACCAGTAATCTGAAAACGATGGATTAGCTGAGCGCTTCGCGTTCGAGCGCGTCGCGCGACTTGTGCCGCACGTCGGTGCCCTTGACGATGTAGATGATGAATTCCGCGATGTTCTTCGCGTGGTCGCCGATCCGCTCGATCGCCTTGGCGATGAACAGATAGTCGAGACCCACGGAGATCGTGCGCGGATCTTCCATCATGTAGCTCACGAGCTTGCGCACGAAGGCGCGGAATTCCTCGTCGATCGCCTTGTCGTCGCGCACGATCTGCGCGGCCGCCACGGTGTCGAGGCGCGCGAACGCGTCGAGCGCGCGACGCAGGATCGACACGGCCATTTCGCCCGAAACCTTGATTTCGGCGATGTTGACGGTGCGCGAGGCGCCGTCTTCCATCAGGCGCTTCGTGCGCTTGGCGATCTTTTCGGCTTCGTCGCCGGCGCGCTCGAGATTGGTGATGGTCTTCGAGATGGCGAGCACGAGGCGCAGGTCGCGCGCGGCCGGCTGGCGGCGCGCGATGATATTGCTGCACTCTTCGTCGATCTCGACTTCCATCGTGTTGAGGCGGTCTTCCGCGGCAATCACGCGCGCGGCGGCTTCGCCGTCGAACTCGTTCAACGCCTGCATGGCCGTGATGATCTGCGATTCGACGAGGCCGCCCATTTCGAGAACCTTCGACGAAATGAGATTCAGGTCGGCGTCGAACTGGCTGGAGAGATGCTTGTCGGACATGATTTCCTCCTTCGACGCTTAACCGAAGCGACCGGTGATGTAGTCTTCCGTTTCCTTGCGGACCGGCTTGATGAAGATTTTCTCGGTGTCGCCGAATTCGATCAGCTCGCCGAGATACATGTAGGCGGTGTAATCCGAGCAACGCGCGGCCTGCTGCATGTTGTGCGTGACGATCACCACCGTGTAGTCGCTCTTGAGTTCCGCGATCAGTTCTTCGATACGGCCCGTGGAGATCGGGTCGAGCGCCGAGCACGGCTCGTCGAGCAGCAGCACTTCGGGACGAATGGCAATGCCGCGCGCGATGCACAGGCGCTGCTGCTGACCGCCCGACAGACCGTAGCCGCTCTGGCCCAGCTTGTCCTTCACTTCGTTCCACAGCGCCGCCTTGGTGAGCGCCCATTCCACGCGGTCGTCCATTTCCGGGCGCGACAGCGTTTCGAACATCTTCACGCCGAACGCGATGTTGTCGTAAATCGACATCGGGAACGGGGTCGGCTTCTGGAACACCATGCCGATGCGCGCACGCAGGAGCGAGATGTCGCGCTTCGTGGTGAGCAGGTTCTCGCCGTCCATCAGGATTTCGCCTTCGGCGCGCTGCTCGGGATAGAGCGCGAACATCTTGTTGAACGTGCGCAGCAGCGTGGACTTGCCGCAGCCCGACGGGCCGATGAACGCCGTCACCTTGCCTTCGGGAATCTGCAGGTTGATGTTCTTCAGCGCGTGGTACTTGCCGTAGAAGAAGTTGAGATCCTTCACTTCGATCTTCGGCGTGCCGAGCGCCGGCAGACGGCCGTTCTGGGCGGGGTCGGCGGGCTGGAATCCAGCCGAGGGCGCGGTGCCGTGCGCGGCGGTGTTGAGGTGACTCTCTGCCATGTTCATCGGATGACTCCGCCCTTACTTGTTCGAAAAGACCGTGCGCGCGAGGACGTTCAGGCCCAGCACGCCCAGCGTGATCAGGAAAACGCCGGCCCACGCGAGCGATTGCCACTGCGAAAACGGGCTCATCGCAAACTTGTAGATCGTGACCGGCAGGTTCGCCATCGGTTGATTCATGTTCACGCTGAAGAACTGGTTCGACAGCGCGGTGAAGAGAAGCGGCGCGGTTTCGCCGGCGATGCGCGCCACGGCGAGCAGCACGCCCGTCACGATGCCCGCGATCGACGCCTTCAGCGTGATCGAGAGCACCATCTTCCACTTCGGCGTGCCGAGCGCGAAGGCCGCTTCGCGCAGCGCGTTCGGCACCAGCTTCAGCATGTTTTCGGTCGTGCGGATCACGATCGGAATCTGTAGCAGCGCGAGACCGATCGCACCGGCCCAGCCGCTGAAGTGGCCCATCTTCGCGACCACGAGCGCGTAGACGAACAGACCCACCACGATCGACGGCGCCGACAGCAGAATGTCGTTGATGAACCGCGTCACGCTCGCGAGCCAGCCCTTCTGGCCGTATTCGGCGAGATAGATGCCGGCCAGGATGCCGATCGGCGTGCCGACCGCGGTCGCGATCGCCACCAGCAGCAGGCTGCCGACGATGGCGTTGGCGAGGCCGCCGCCGTCGGTGTTCGGCGGCGGCGTCGACTGCGTGAAGAGGTCCACGGACAACCCGCCGATGCCGAGCGAAATGGTCGTGTAGAGAATCCACACGAGCCAGAGAATGCCGAACGCCATGGCGGCGAGCGAAAGCGTGAGCGCGATCGCGTTGGTCACGCGGCGGCGCCCTTGCAGCTTGCCGCGCATGCGTTCGAGGTCGGCGCCGTAAATCGCGCCGGGAATCTTCATCAACGGTTCGCTCATCGCGCACCCTCCGACTTTTCAAGGCGCAGCAACATGAGCTTCGAGATCGACAGCACGATGAAGGTGATCACGAAGAGAATCAGGCCCAGCTCCATCAGCGCGGCCGTGTGCAGGCCGGGACTCGCTTCCGCGAATTCGTTCGCGAGCGCCGAGGTGATGCTGTTGCCCGGCGAAAAGAGCGAAACGTTGTCGAGCAGATTCGTATTGCCGATCACGAACGTCACGGCCATGGTTTCGCCGAGCGCGCGGCCGAGGCCGAGCATCACGCCGCCGATCACGCCGGTCTTGGTGAACGGCAGCACGATCTTCCACATGACTTCCCACGTCGTGCAGCCGATGCCGTATGCCGATTCCTTCAGCAGCACCGGCGTGACTTCGAACACGTCGCGCATGACCGAGGCGATGTACGGAATGATCATGATCGCGAGAATCACGCCCGCGCACAGAATGCCGATGCCGATGGGCGCGCCCTGGAACAGCGCGCCGATCACGGGAATGCCGCCGAGCAGCACGCCAAGCGGCTTTTCGAAGTACTGCGCGAAGATCGGCGCGAACACGAGCAGACCCCACATGCCGTAGACGATCGACGGGATCGCGGCCAGCAGTTCGATGGCGATGCCGAGCGGGCGGCGCAGCCAGGCGGGCGAAAGCTCGGTGAGGAACAGCGCGATGCCGAAGCTCACGGGCACGGCGATGATGAGCGCGATGATCGAGGTGGCGATCGTGCCGTAGATGGGCACGAGCGCGCCGAACTGCTCGCTGGGCGGGTCCCAGTCGGCAGTCCAGAGGAATGAGAGACCGAACTTCTGGATCGTCGGCAACGAAGAGACGATCAGCGACACGATGATGCCGCCGAGCAGCAGCAGCGTGACGATGGCGGCGAGGCGCGTGAGGCTGCCGAAAATGATGTCGCCTGCCGGGCTGGGCGCCTTCTGTTGCGCGGCGTTGCCGGGCGGGTTGGACACGAGCGGGACGTCGGACATGGTGACCTGGTTCCAGTTGCCGCGGGCATGAGGCTCGCGACGTTGATGCAGCCGCCAGGCTGCAGATCGCCCGGAATCCGGCCTGAGCCGGACGACGGGCGGCACTTCGGGACAGCTTGCGCAGGGGCTTCGGGCGGCTTTCCACAAGCGAGAGGGCCGCGCGCGTCACGCGGCGGCCCTTTCAAGCTTTTCGCCTGACGCTGACCTTACTCGGCGACTGCCTTGCCGCTTGCGTCCTTGACCTTCGCCTTCCACTGCGTTTCGATTTCGCTCACGACCGATTGCGGCAGCGAGATGTAGTCGAGGCTGTCGGCAGCGGGCGTGCCGTTCTTGAACGCCCAGTCGAAGAACTTGAGCGTTTCCTTGCCCTGTTCCGGCTTGTCCTGTGCCGTGTGCAGCAGCACGAACGTGGCGCCGACGACCGGCCATGCTTCCTTGCCCGGCTCGTTCGTCAGGATCTGGTAGAACGACTTCTTCCAGTCCGCGCCCGCGGCCGCGGCCTTGAACGTGTCCGTGCTCGGCTGAACGACCGCGCCCGACTCGTTCTTCATGGCAGTGTAGACCATGTGATTTTGCTTGGCGTACGCCCACTCGACGTAGCCAATCGCGCCCGGCAGGCGCTGCACGAAGGCCGCGACGCCGTCGTTGCCCTTGCCGCCCGTGCCCGTCGGCCAGTTGACCGTGGCGCCTTCGCCCACCTTGCTCTTCCAGTCGGCGTTGACCTTCGAGAGGTAGTTCGTCCAGATGAAGCTGGTGCCCGAACCGTCGGCGCGGCGAACCACGGCGATGTCCAGATCCGGCAGCTTGACCTTCGGATTCAGGGCGACGATGGCCGGATCGTTCCACTTCTTGATCTTGCCGAGGTAGATGTCGCCGAGCACCTGGCCCGACAGAACGATTTCGCCCGCCTTGACGCCCGGCACGTTGATCGCCGGCACGACGCCGCCCACCACCGTCGGGAACTGGAACAGGCCGTCCTTGGCCAGTTCGTCGTCCTTCAGCGGCGCGTCCGAACCCGCGAAATCGACGGTCTTGGCCTGAATCTGCTTGATGCCGCCCGACGAGCCGATGCCTTGGTAGTTCACCTTGCCGCCGCCCGACTTTTGATAGGCATCTGCCCATTTCGTGTAGATCGGTGCTGCGAAGGTGCTGCCCGCGCCGGTGATGTCAGCAGCCTGCGCTGCGATCGCGAAAAGCGCGCCAGCAACGCCAGCGAGCGCGGTTTGCATCAATTTCATGAGACCTCCAGGTGTGTGAGCGGATGAACGACACCGCGAAGCTTAGGGGCTCTCTGTGACAGTACCGTGACGATTCATGAAGACGCCGTGACAATCCCATTACTGGCTGAAAGGCGAAGCGATGCGGCGCGTCAGGCGAGCGCGCGGGAGAATGAAGGGAGCGCCGCGCCGGCGGGCGGGCGTGCGAAGGCCGCCGGACGGGCATTCCGGCGAAGTGGGGGCCAAAACGAAAAGGCCGGGCCACAGCAGCCCGGCCATCAGGAAACCCGCGAGTGAAACGTTTGCAGAATTCTGCTTCTGCTGCAAAAAAGGCGCGAAAAAAGAAAGGATGCGTTTCGGATGCGGCCCGCAGCGCGACGCCGCGCCGTCCTTTTTCAGGGCCGGCCGGGCTCAGGCAATCGCGCGCTTGACCGTGCCGGCAATCGCTTCGGCGTAATGGTTCGCGTCGCGCTCCTCGCGCGCCTCGACCATCACGCGCAGCACCGGCTCCGTCCCGGAAGCGCGAATCAGCACCCGGCCCCGGCCCTGGAGTTCGGCCTGCGCCGCCGCGATCGACTGCTGGATTTCGGCGTTGCTTTTCCAGTCGGCGCCCTGGGCGATGCGCACGTTGATGAGCTTCTGCGGAAAGAGCTTCACGCCGTCGAGCAGCGCGCCGAGCGTCTGGCCGCTGCGCTTCATCGCGGCAAGCACGAGCAGCGCGGAAACGATGCCGTCGCCGGTCGTGTGACGATCGAGCGAAAGAATGTGGCCCGAGCCTTCCGCGCCGAGCTGCCAGCCCTTTTCGCGCAGTTGTTCGAGCACGTAGCGGTCGCCCACGTTGGCGCGCACGAACTGCACGCCGAGGCCGTCGAGCGCCTGCTCCACGGCGAGGTTGGTCATGAGCGTGCCGACCGCGCCTTCCACCTTGCCCTCGGTCGCGATACGGTCCTTCACGAGCACGTAGAGCAGCTCGTCGCCGTTGTAGAGACGGCCTTGCGCATCGACCACCTGGAGACGGTCGGCGTCGCCGTCGAGCGCGATGCCGAGATCGGCGTGATTCGCGCGCACCGCGCGCACGAGCGCATCGGGCGCGGTGGCGCCCACGCCGTCGTTGATGTTGAAGCCGTTGGGCGAAACGCCGATCGGGATGACATCGGCGCCCAGTTCGTGAAACACATGCGGGGCGATGTCGTAGGCCGCGCCGTTCGCGCAGTCGATCACGAGTTTGAGGCCGCGCAGGTTGAACGCCTGCGGAAACGTGCTCTTGCAGAACTCGATGTAGCGGCCGCCCGCGTCGTCGAGGCGTCGTGCGCGGCCGAGCCGCTCGGAGGGCGCGCATTCGAGCGGCTGCTCGAGCTGCTCCTCGATCTGGTGCTCCACTTCGTCGGGCAGCTTGTTGCCGTCGGCGGAAAAGAACTTGATGCCGTTGTCGTAGTACGGATTATGCGAAGCGCTGATCACCACGCCGGCCGAGAGGCGCAGCGCGCGCGTGAGATACGCGATGCCAGGGGTGGTCATCGGCCCGGCCAGCATCACGTCGATGCCGGCCGCCGAGAGCCCGGCTTCCAGCGACGCCTCCAGCATATAGCCCGAGATGCGCGTGTCCTTGCCGATCAGCACCGACGGGCGCGGCCCCGAGGTCGCGGCCGAACCCGCCAGCACCTTGCCCGCGGCATAACCGAGCCGCAGCACGAAATCCGGCGTGATCGGCGCCTCGCCGACCTTGCCGCGCACTCCATCCGTACCGAAATAACGACGTCCCATCTCTTGATCCTCGATCTGATGCAGCTTGCTTGATCCTGCCAGTTTGTCTTGTGCTTGCGCCGCTTCGCCGCCGCGCGCCCGATACGTCGAGCGTCAGGCGTCATGCGCTAAACGTCGTATTACGCTTGCATCGCGTCACGCATGGCCGCCCACACCTTGAGCGCGTCCACCGTGGGCGCGACGTCGTGTACGCGGATGATCGCCGCGCCCCGCTCCGCCGCGCACACCGCCGCCGCCACGCTCGCCGCGACGCGTTCGGGCGCGGGCCGATTCACGAGCGCCCCGAGCATCGACTTGCGCGACATGCCCGCGAGAACCGGATACGGCGCGACGCCGGGCGCCACGTCGGGCGCGGTCTCGCGCAAATGGGCGAGCAGCGCGTAGTTGTTTCCGATCACCGACTTGCCGAAGCCGAACCCGGGGTCCACGCTGATACGCGCCTTCACCACGCCCGCCGCCTCGAGTTCGGCGCAACGCGCGGCGAGAAACTCGCGCACCTCGCGCACGACGTCGACGTAATCGGGTTCGCGGGCCTGCATCGTCTGCGGCTCGCCCAGCATGTGCATGACGCACAGCCCGCAATCGCTGCCGCGCACGGCCTCGACCGCATCCGGCATGCGAAAGCCCCAGATGTCGTTGATGAGGTCCGCGCCCGCCGCAATGGCATGACGCATGACCTCGGGCTTGTACGTGTCCACCGAAAGCGGCACGTTCGCGTGCTTGAGTTGCTCGACGAGCGGAATCACCCGGGCGAGTTCCTCGTCGAGCGGCACGGGCGGCGCGCCTGGCCGCGTCGACTCGCCGCCGATGTCGATGATGTCGACGCCGTCGCGCAACATGTGTTCGGCGCGGCGCAGCGCGTCGTCGAAACCGAGGTAGCGACCGCCGTCGGAAAACGAATCGGGCGTGGCGTTGAGAATGCCCATTACGAGCGGCCGCTCGAACGTCAACGTGAAACGGCCGCACGCTAGCGGCTGAGGTGGGAGATTACCTTGCGGGCGGAGCTTGGGCACGTCAATAAGCGTCAGAAGTGAAACAAGATGCGACGACGCAACGAAATGGCGCGAACCCGCGGCATTGCTGCGCCAGAAATACAAACGGGCCGATGTGTCTCCACACCGGCCCGCAACTTTACTCGATGGGTTATCGCCCGTTCAGGCCGGAGCGGTCGCGCTACCGGGCTTGACCTCGCTGCCCGCGCTGCCGCCCGAGCTGGGCGCGTCGCCCGGCGACGGCGTGCTCTTCGGCGAGCGCGGCGGACGGCCGGCCATGATGTCGTTGATCTGGTCGGCGTCGATGGTTTCCCACTCCATGAGCGCGGCCGTCATCGCCTCGACCTTGTCGCGGTTTTCATCGAGCAGGCGCTTGGCGAGGTTGTACTGCTCGTCCAGCACGCGGCGGATTTCCGCGTCGACCTTCTGCTGCGTCGCTTCCGAAATCGCGCGCGTGAAACCCTTGCCGAACGGGCCGCCGTCGTTCTCGTCGTCGGCGTAGACCATCGGTCCGAGCGCGTCCGTCATGCCGAAGCGCGTAACCATGGCGCGCGCCGTTTGCGTGGCCTTGTTGAAGTCGTCCGAAGCCCCCGTGCTGATGAGGTTCATGAACAACTCCTCCGCCACGCGGCCGCCGAACAGAATGGCCAGGCGATCGAGCAGGTAATCCTTCGAATACGTTTCGTTGTCGTGCTCCGGCAACTGCCACGTCACACCCAGCGCGCGACCGCGCGGAATGATCGTGACCTTGTGTACCGGGTCGGCCTTCGGCAGCAGCTTGGCAATGACCGCGTGGCCCGACTCGTGGTACGCCGTGGCGCGCTTCGCTTCTTCGCGGATCACGGCCGACTTGCGCTCCGGACCCATGAAAATCTTGTCCTTCGCGTCCTCGAAATCCTGCATCTCGACGATGCGTTTGCCGCGGCGCGCGGCAAACAGCGCCGCTTCGTTCACGAGGTTCGCGAGATCGGCGCCCGAGAAGCCCGGCGTGCCGCGCGCGATCACCGCCGCGTCCACGTCGTTGGCGATCGGCACCTTACGCAGATGCACCTTCATGATCTGCTCGCGGCCGCGAATGTCGGGCAGACCGACGTACACCTGGCGGTCGAAACGGCCCGGACGCAGCAGCGCCTTGTCGAGCACGTCCGAGCGGTTGGTTGCCGCGATCACGATGACGCCCGAGTTTGCCTCGAAGCCGTCCATTTCCACGAGCATCTGGTTCAGCGTTTGCTCGCGTTCGTCATTGCCGCCGCCCATGCCGGCGCCGCGATGGCGACCGACCGCGTCGATTTCGTCGATGAACACGATGCAGGGCGCGTGCTTCTTGGCCTGCTCGAACATGTCGCGCACGCGAGCCGCGCCCACGCCGACGAACATTTCCACGAAGTCCGAACCCGAGATGCTGAAGAACGGCACCTTCGCTTCGCCGGCAATGGCGCGCGCGAGCAACGTCTTACCGGTGCCCGGAGGGCCGACCAGCAGCACGCCGCGCGGGATGCGCCCGCCCAGCTTCTGGAATTTTTGCGGATCGCGCAGGAAGTCCACGAGTTCCGAGACTTCTTCCTTCGCTTCGTCGCAGCCGGCGACGTCGGAGAAGTTGACGGCATTGTTGTTTTCGTCGATCAACCGCGCTCGCGATTTGCCGAACGAGAACGCCCCGCCTTTGCCGCCTCCCTGCATCTGCCTCATCATGTAGAACCAGAACACGATGATGAGAATGGTCGGCCCGAGGTAATACAGCGCGGAAACGAGCGCGTTCGGCTCCTCGTCAGCCTTGCCGCTCACCTGCACGTTGTACTTCATCAGGTCGCCGACCATCCAGATGTCGCCGGGAGAGACAATCTGGTATTTCTGGCCGTCCGCCGGAGTGACCGTGAGGTTCCGCCCCTGCACCACGACGCTCTTGACCTTGCCGTTCTTCGCGTCGTCCATGAACTGCGAATAGGAAACGCCTTCCTGGACACGGGGCTTGTCGAACTGCTTGAACACCGTAAACAGCACCAGTGCGATAACCAGCCACACTGCTGCCTTCGAAAACATGTTGTTGTTCAAAGCACCACTCCTTCACTCATAGACGGGCGCCTACATTTGCCTTGCGGCACCACCAAAGCATTCTAATCCAGTACACCGACCCCTGCCATAACGTTTCGCTACCGCAGGAATAGTCACAGCGCCTTGCCCGGCCCGCGTTTCGCACCCGTTGCACGGTCCGCCGGCGCTTCGTACTTTCATCGTGCCCCGTTTAGCCGGGACGCTTTAGCTGTTTGCCCAATATAAACGTTTCGGCCGATTTGTCGCGCGAAGCTTTCGGCTTGCGCGCGGCCACGATTTTGAACTGATGCTTGAATTTTTCGACGATCTGGCTGTAACCGCTGCCGTGGAAGCATTTGACTAAAAGGGCCCCATCCGGTTTCAGATGATTTTGCGAAAACTCGAGCGCGAGATCGCACACGTGTTCAATGCGCGCCGCGTCCGCGGACGCGACCCCTGACAGATTGGGCGCCATATCTGAAATTACAAGATCCACGGGACGGCCATTCACCAATTCCTCGAGTTGGGCGAGCACGTCGTCCTCGCGAAAATCGCCCTGGAGAAACTGCACGTCGGCAATCGGCTCCATCGGCAGCAGATCGACCGCAATAATGGTGCCGTCGATGCCGCCCTGGCGCCCGGTGTCGCGCTTCGCGCCCTGCGCGAGCTTGTTGCGCGCGTACTGGCTCCAGCTTCCCGGCGCCGCGCCTAGATCCACGATCACCATGCCCGGCCGAATGAGCTTGTCCTGCTCGTCGATTTCCTTGAGCTTGTACGCGGCGCGCGCGCGATAGCCTTCCCGCTGCGCGAGCTTCACGTACGGATCGTTGATGTGGTCGTGCAACCACGACGTGTTGAAGCGATTTTTTGCCATTAAAGATGAACAGTTGCTGCGTGATTCCGCGCTTTTGGCGGATAATACGCGTTTTATTCGTGCGGCCGTCGCGGCCCGCCAGGCGGGAAGTCGTGAACTTCCGCAGGCGTCGAGTCCCGCGCCACGCCGTTCCCCACGGTTTTCCGTTGTTCCGTTGCGCCCGCAGCGGGTCTGCCCTGCGCAGCCCTCAGGCGTTCGGGCCGCAGTGTTTAATTCCGGTCCGTCATTCGCCCCGCCGCGCGGCGCCGTTATTTTAGTCGAGTCTGCCACATCCCATGCCCGCCCTTTCCATTACTGCCGAACAGCGTTCCGCCCTTCGCTCCGAGGCCCACGCGCTCAAACCGGTCGTGCTCATCGGCGCCGAGGGACTGACCGACGCCGTCCTCAAGGAAATCACGGTCCACCTCGACGCACACCAGCTCATCAAGGTGCGCGTGTTCGGCGACGAGCGCGAAGAACGCGTCGCGATCTACGAAGCCATCTGCGACCGCCTGAACGCCGCGCCCATCCAGCATATCGGCAAGCTGCTCGTGATCTGGAAGCCCGAAACGCCGAAGGCGAAAACCACCACGGCACGCGCCGGCGCCCGCGGCACCGTGACGCGCCCCGCCGCCGACGTGCCGAGCGCGCGCGAAGCGGGCAAGCGCGGCGCGAGCCCGCGCGTCGTCAAGGTCGTGAAGGCCAGCGACAATCCGATGCGCAAGCCGAAGGCGCAAAAAGTGACCGTCAAGGGCAACGAGCGCGTGACGCAGGGCGGCAACATCAAGCGCGCGAAGAAGCGCCAGACCAGCTCCAAGCGCGGGCACCAGAACGCGAAGTAACGCGCGCAGCCAACCCGTTCAGCAAAAAAGCGCGGCCGTCGAGCCGCGCTTTTTTTCGCCGTCAGCCGCTACGGCGCAAGCCGGATGCGAAACCAACGAGCGCCGGATTCAGCCGCGCACCGCCGACGCCCGTGCCGAAGGCAGCAGCCAGACGAGCCACGCGCCCAGCAGGCTTTCCACCAGATAGAACACGCTCGAGACGCCGTGCAACATGCCGAAACGGCTTGCATAGGCCGAATGCGCGATATCCACGCCGGCCTGTAGCGCGTTCATGCGCATGGCGTTCATGAAGGGTTGCAGCGCGTAATAGCCGAACACCACGCACAGCAGCATGCCGATCAACAGCCAGCGCAGACGGCGATAACCCGCGTCGCCCCGCCGCACGAACAGGTTCGCGAACGCGAGCAGCACGACGCCGGCCACGAGGCCGATCATGCCTTCGATGCGAAAGAGCTGCGCCGCGAGCGCGCCCGCCGTCATGTGATCGAGCGAAGTGAACAGCACCGGCGCGACCGCATAGCCGATGGTCAACTGGCTGCCGACCCACAGCATGGCGATCAGCCCGAAAAGCCGGTGCGGCACGAGCGGCGCCGGCACGGTGGAACTTGCAGAAGTGACGGTACTCACGTGGGCACGCCCCTTAGACGTAGCGAACCTCGATGACTTCGTACTCGCGTACGCCGCTCGGCGCCTGCACTTCGGCGACGTCGCCTTCCGACTTGCCGATCAGCGCGCGCGCAATGGGCGAGCTGACCGAGATCAGGCCGTGCTCGAGATCGGCTTCGTCGTCGCCGACGATCTGATACGTGACGGTTTTGCCCGAATCGAGGTCTTCGAGATCGACGGTCGAGCCGAACACGACGCGGCCGTCGGCCTCCAGCGTGGCGGGATCGATCACCTGCGCGGCGGCCAGCTTCGATTCGATTTCGGCGATGCGGCCTTCGATAAAGCCCTGCTTTTCCTTCGCGGCGTCGTACTCGGCGTTTTCCGAGAGATCGCCTTGCGCGCGCGCTTCGGCGATCGCGTTGATGACCGACGGACGCTCGACGGATTTCAGGCGCTGGAGTTCTTCGCGAAGCTGATCGGCGCCGCGCTTGGTCAAGGGAATCGTGCTCATAAACAACTCGTGTAACGGTTAGCGTTCCGTTTGGACCCTCATTCGGCCCAGCCTGGAACTTTACAAGCCGCGTGAAATACGCGCGGCCAAAAAAAATCACCGCGGTTAAGTGCATTCCGCCAAGGCGGCCGCGCCAAAGGAGCGCAGCGTCGAAACCCTGTTGGAACGCCGCTTAACCGCGGCACATTCAGCTTGTCTGCCTGCCTCTTGATGCTTGGACAGGCGACCGAAGCCTTAGTTTAGGCGAGCATGGAGGCCTTGTAAATCATAGACTTCCAGGTTCTTCAGATAGCGCAGGCCCTCGACGGCCGCGCGCGCGCCCGACATCGTCGTGTAGTACGTGACCTTGTTCGCCTGCGCGCTCATGCGGATCGAGCGCGAATCGGCGATTGCCGAGCGGGTTTCGTCGACGGTCGTGAAAACGAGCGAAATCTCACCGTTCTTGATCATGTCGACAATGTGCGGACGGCCGTCCTTCACCTTGTTCACGACCTTCACCGGCACGCCGGCCGCTTCGATCGCGGCCGCGGTGCCGCGCGTGGCGACGATCGCATAGCCGAGTTCGTGCAGCATGCGCGCGACTTCAACCGCCTTCGGCTTGTCCGAATCCATCACCGTGATGAACACCGTGCCCGACTCCGGCAGGCGCGAGCCCGCCGCGAGCTGCGACTTGAAGAGTGCTTCGCCGAACGTCTTGCCCACGCCCATCACTTCGCCGGTCGAACGCATTTCGGGTCCGAGCACCGGATCGACGGCCGGGAACTTGATGAACGGGAACACCGCTTCCTTCACGCTGAAGTACGGCGGCACGACCTCCTTCGTCACGCCCTGCTCCGCGAGCTTCTGACCGACCATCGCGCGCGCCGCGATCTTCGCGAGCGGCAGGCTGGTCGCCTTCGACACGTACGGCACCGTGCGCGACGCGCGCGGGTTCACTTCCAGCACGTAGATGACGTCCTTCTTCGAGCCGTCGTTCTGCGCAACCTGCTGGATCGCGAACTGCACGTTCATCAGACCGACCACGTTGAGCGCCTTGGCCATCGCGGCGGTTTGACGCTTGAGCTCGGCCACCGTTTCCTGCGAGAGCGAATACGGCGGCAGCGAGCACGCCGAGTCGCCCGAATGCACGCCCGCCTGTTCGATGTGTTCCATCACGCCGCCGATGAACACGTCCGTGCCGTCGGAGATGCAGTCCACGTCGCATTCGATCGCATCGTTCAGGAAGCGGTCGAGCAGCACCGGCGAGTCGTTCGACACCTTCACGGCCTCGCGCATGTAGCGTTCGAGGTCGCGCGGCTCGTGGACGATTTCCATGGCGCGGCCGCCCAGCACGTACGACGGGCGCACGACGAGCGGGTAGCCGATTTCGTCGGCGAGCTTGAGCGCTTCGTCTTCGGCGCGCGCGGTGCGGTTGGGCGGCTGGCGCAGGTTCAGGTCTTGCAGCAGCTTCTGGAAACGCTCGCGGTCTTCGGCCGCGTCGATCATGTCCGGCGACGTGCCGACGATAGGCACGCCGTTGGCTTCGAGGTCGAGCGCGAGCTTCAGCGGCGTCTGGCCGCCGTACTGCACGATCACGCCAACCGGCTTTTCCAGATCGACGACTTCGAGCACGTCTTCGAGCGTGAGCGGCTCGAAGTACAGGCGATCGGACGTGTCGTAGTCGGTCGAAACGGTTTCCGGGTTGCAGTTGACCATGATCGTTTCGTAGCCGTCCTCGCGCATGGCGAGCGCGGCGTGAACGCAGCAGTAGTCGAACTCGATCCCCTGGCCGATCCGGTTCGGGCCGCCGCCCAGCACCATGATCTTCTTGTTCGTGGTCGGATTCGCCTCGCACTCTTCCTCGTAGGTCGAGTACATGTAGGCGGTTTTCGTCGCGAACTCGGCCGCGCACGTGTCCACGCGCTTGTAGACCGGGCGCACGTTCAGTTCGATACGACGCTTGCGCACGTCGGCAGCATTCGCGCCGAGCAGCTTCGCGAGACGGCGATCCGAGAAACCGCTCTGCTTGAGGTAGCGCAGTTCGTCCTTCGAGAGACTTTCGAGCGTGCGGCCCTTTACGGCCTCTTCCTTCCTGACGATCTCTTCGATCTGCGCGAGGAACCACGGATCGATCGCGGTTTCCTCGAAAATTTCTTCGCGCGTCATGCCCACGCGGAACGCGTCGCCCACGAACCAGATGCGGTCCGGACCGGCTTCGCCGATCTCGCGGATGATCTCGTCGCGGCTCGCGGTCTTTTCGTCCAGACCGTCCACGCCCACTTCGAGGCCGCGCAGCGCCTTCTGGAACGACTCCTGGAACGTGCGGCCGATGGCCATCACTTCGCCCACCGACTTCATCTGCGTGGTGAGGCGCGGGTCGGCTTCGCGGAACTTCTCGAACGCGAAGCGCGGAATCTTCGTCACGACGTAGTCGATGGTCGGCTCGAACGAAGCCGGCGTTGCGCCGCCGGTGATTTCGTTCTTGAGTTCGTCGAGCGTGTAGCCCACGGCCAGCTTCGCCGCGACCTTGGCGATCGGGAAGCCCGTAGCCTTCGAAGCCAGCGCCGACGAACGCGACACGCGCGGGTTCATTTCGATCACGATCATGCGGCCCGTTTTCGGGTCGATCGAGAACTGGACGTTCGAGCCGCCCGTATCCACGCCGATCTCGCGCAGCACCGCGAGCGAGGCGTCGCGCAGGATCTGGTATTCCTTGTCGGTGAGCGTTTGCGCCGGCGCGACCGTGATCGAGTCGCCGGTGTGAATGCCCATCGGGTCGAGGTTTTCGATCGAGCAGACGATGATGCAGTTGTCCGCCTTGTCGCGGACCACTTCCATCTCGTACTCCTTCCAGCCGAGCAGCGACTCTTCGATCAGCAGTTCGCGCGTGGGCGAAAGGTCGAGGCCGCGCTTGCAGATTTCCTCGAATTCTTCGCGGTTGTACGCGATGCCGCCGCCCGAGCCGCCGAGCGTGAACGACGGGCGAATCACGACCGGATAGCCGCCCGTGCCGGTGGCTTCGGCGATCTCGCCTTGCACCTTGATGGCTTCTTCCATCGAGTGCGCGACGCCCGACTTCGCCGAGCCGAGGCCGATCTTCGTCATCGCGTCCTTGAACTTCTGGCGGTCTTCGGCCTTGTCGATCGCTTCCGGCGAAGCGCCGATCAGCTCGACGTCGTACTTCTTCAGCACGCCGTGGTGATGCAGATCGAGCGCGCAGTTCAGCGCGGTCTGGCCGCCCATCGTCGGCAGGATCGCGTCCGGGCGCTCCTTCTCGATGATGCGCTCCACCACTTCCCACGTGATCGGCTCGATGTAGGTGACGTCGGCCGTGTTCGGGTCGGTCATGATCGTCGCCGGATTGCTGTTGACGAGGATGACCTTGTAGCCTTCCTCACGCAGCGCCTTGCACGCCTGCGCGCCCGAATAGTCGAACTCGCACGCTTGGCCGATGATGATCGGACCCGCGCCGATGATGAGAATGCTCTTGATGTCTGTCCGCTTGGGCATAACGCTCTCGCTAAATATTCCTGTGTCTTTTACGTCCGGCGGCGGGCTGCTTTTGCCTGCCGCCTGGATGCGCGCGTGGGCCGTTTTCCGAACCGGCTCGCAGCGCAGCCTGCTCTGCTCGTCCCTGCCGCCTTACGCCTTCGCCTTGTCCATCAGCGCCGTGAAGCGGTCGAACAGATAGCCGATGTCGTGCGGACCCGGCGACGCTTCGGGGTGGCCCTGGAAGCAGAACGCGGGCTTGTCGGTCAGCTCGAACCCTTGCAGCGTGCCGTCGAACAGCGAAACGTGCGTGACGCGCGCGTTCGCGGGCAACGTGTCGGCGTCCACGGCAAAACCGTGGTTCTGCGACGTGATGACCACGCGGCCGTCGCCGAGATCCTTCACCGGATGGTTCGCGCCGTGGTGGCCCGTTTTCATCTTCATGGTTTTCGCGCCCACGGCAAGACCCATGATCTGATGGCCAAGGCAGATGCCGAACGTCGGGATGCCGCGCGCGATGAACGCCTGCGTCGCCTTGATCGCGTAGTCGCACGGTTCCGGGTCGCCGGGGCCGTTCGAGAGGAACACGCCGTCGGGGTTCAGCGCGAGCGCGTCTTCAGCCGTCGATTGCGCGGGCAGCACCGTCACTTCGCAGCCGCGCTCGGCCAACATGCGCAAGATGTTCTGCTTCACGCCGTAGTCGAACGCGACGACCTTGTACTTGGGCGCCGATTGCGTGCGATAGCCTTCGCCCAGGCGCCATTCCGTGGTGTTCCACTGATAGGTTTCCTGCGTCGACACGACTTTCGCGAGGTCCATGCCCGCGAGGCCCGGGAACGAGCGCGCGAGTTCGATGGCCTTCGCTTCGTCGTCGGAACCGGCGAGAATCGCGCCGTTCTGTGCGCCCTTGTCGCGCAGGATACGCGTAAGCTTGCGCGTGTCGATGCCGGCGATGGCAACCACGCCTTCGTCCTTCAGATACTGGCCGAGCGTGCGCTCCATGCGGAAATTCGAGGCGAGCACGGGCAGGTCGCGAATGATCAGACCGGCGGCATGGACTTTCGTGGCTTCGACGTCTTCGGCGTTCACACCGACGTTGCCGATATGCGGATACGTGAGGGTCACGATCTGGCGAGCGTAGCTCGGGTCGGTCAGGATTTCCTGATAACCGGTGATGGCCGTATTGAACACGACTTCACCGATCGTATGACCCGGCGCGCCGATCGAGTAGCCACGAAAGACCGTGCCGTCGGCGAGCGCGAGCAGAGCGGGAGAGAATGACGGCAACACGGGAGACTCCTTGGGGGAGCACCCTGTGCCGACCTGTTATCCGACGTTGCGATCTTGCGACCTGGGGCGGCTGCGGCGTCGGCATCGTCGCCGAGGTGACGGGATGCGCGCGCGGCTCGCTCCGGCGCGACTTGTGCGTGCTGTCTGGCTTGCGTTCGAACGAACTCTGCATTCGAACGTTTCAGGCGCCTGGCCACGATCGCGTTGGTGACGCGGTTCGGGCGGCAGCCGGCCAGATCGACGACAAGCGCGGGCGGCGGATGAACGGATGGGGGAAGGTAGGCGCTAGGGTGCGGGTTGATAAGCTCAAACCTTGAAATTATAGCGCGAAAGTCATCCTTCCTTCAAATTCCAAGATAACGCTCCGGCCCGCCGGGCCTGCCCTTTGCAGCGAAGGCTGCGAGCACCGGCACCGCGACCGCCACGAATGTCGCAATGAAAACGCCGTCACCTGGCGGGGTGACGGCGTCAAGAAGAAAAGTGATCGGAGCGAAATCAACGTGCGCTGCCCCCGCAACGCACGAGGTGAGCACCCTTCGTCAGCCGCTATTTGGATTTGTGCTTCTGCGCGTGGGTTTCGGCCTTCGGGCGGCTCGCCGCACCCTTCGACGCCTTGCTGGGCGCAGCGCTGGAAGCCCTGGCCTTGACAGGTTCGGAAACCTTGACCACTTCGGTGCGCGCGCGACCGTGTTTCTTATCGTAGCGCGACTTCGGCCCCGTGTCTGCAATCCGGGTGCCAATTCGCTGCACGCCACCGCCCGAAACGTTCGTTGCCAGACGCTCCGGACCCGGCTCGGCCGGCATGACCTTGTTCACCGCAACGTGCAGCACGAGCACCTGACCCGGCGCGACCGAGTCGCGGCGCGTCTTGTTCCACGCCTGAAGCTGGCCGACCGAAACGCCATAACGGCTCGCGACCATTTCCATGGACTGCTTGCGACGCACGCGGATCAGCATCTTGCGCGTGTCGGGCACGTCCGGCTCCATGGCCAGCACCGCGCTTTCCGCGACGTCGGCGCTGATGTCCTCGTCGTCGTTGTCGTCGGTGCGCGGCACCACGAGCGTCGAGCCCGGCTTCAGGCGCATGCCCGCCGGAATCTTGTTCACCGACATGAGCGTGTCGGCATCCACGCCGATCTTCTCCGCAATCGCGGCGGGCGTCGCGCGCGAATCGGTCGTGTAGACGGTCCACGAGGAAAGCTGGCCCGAATACGACTTCAGATTGCGCTCGAAGGCGCTCGCGTTGTCGAACGGCAGCAGGATTTGCGGATCGGTCGCGCCCAGGATCACGGGCTTCTTGAACGACGGATTGAGCGAGCGGAACTCGTCGGTCGTCATGTTCGCGAGCTTGGCCGCGACATCGACGTCGATGTCGTGCGAGGTGGTGACCGTGACGAAATACGGGTGGTTCGGAATGGACGGCAGCGAGAGCCCGTACTGCTGCGGGTTCATCACGATATTCTTGACGGCCTGGAGCTTCGGCACGTAATTGCGCGTCTCGTTCGGCATGCGCAGGCTCTGGTAATCCGTGGGCAAGCCCGCCGCTTCATTGCGCGCAATGGCGCGCTGCACGTTGCCCTCGCCCCAGTTGTAGGCCGCGAGCGCGAGATACCAGTCGCCGAACATGTCGTGCAGGCGCGAGAGATAGTCGAGCGCGGCGCTGGTGGAAGCCAGCACGTCGCGGCGCTCGTCCTGCCACATGTTCTGCTTGAGATTGTAGGTCTTGCCCGTGCCCGGCACGAACTGCCACATACCCGCGGCCTTCGCGACGGAAAGCGCCTGCGGGTTGTAGGCCGACTCGATGAACGGCAGCAGCGCGAGTTCCGTCGGCATATGGCGCGCCTCGAGCTCCTCGACAATGTGATAGAGATACTTCTGCGAACGCTCGGTCATGCGCGCCACGTAGTCGGGCCGCTGCGCATACCAGTTCGCGTTCATGTCGACGAGATCGCTTTGCAGGTCGGGCATCTGGAAACCGCGGCGAATGCGCGCCCAGAGGTCGGCGTCGGGAGTCGTGAGCTGGTCGACCGAGCCTTGGTCGACGTTGATGGTTTCCTTCGCGGCGGAGGTCTTACGGATGAGGTCGGCGTTGGCCTGGGCGCTCGCCTGTGAAGCGGGAGAAAGGGAACTGGCCGAATTACTCGCGTTCGGTCCCTCGCTCGCGCAAGCGGCAAGCATGAGGACCAGCAGCGCACTGAATATGAATCGCATGAAAATCTACTTCCGCATGGCTGGAATTTGCAGCCGATAGTACGGAACGCGCCCGCTTCCGTCAATCGGAATTATTGGAAAAAAACCCATGCAAATCCGCAGCTTGGCCGCGATTCCATACGATTGGGATGAGCATTCCCCCCTGCGGGGGCGGGTTAACGGAACCGGTTTTTCCACTCGCGCATCAACGTGAAGGCCGCAAGGCGGTCCGGCACCGGCTCGTGCAGCGCTTCGGTGAGCGCCGCCTGAACGGCCGCATCACCGGCACGCAGGAACGGATTGACGGCGCGCTCGTGCGCGATGGTGGTGGGAAGTGTGGGCAAACCTTGCTCGCGCAGCGCGGCGGCGCTGCGGCTCCAGTCGCTCAACGCGGCGTTGCCGGGATCGCAGGCGAGCGCGAAGCGGATGTTCGACAAAGTATATTCGTGCGCGCAATGCACCTGGGTATTGCCCGGCAGCGCCGCCAGCGAGTCGAGCGAGGCCAGCATCTGCGCGGGCGTGCCTTCGAAAAGACGGCCGCAGCCGCAGGCGAACAGCGTGTCGCCGCAAAAGAGATGCGGCGTGCCGTGCGCGTCGGCTTCCTGGAAATACGCGATATGGCCGCGCGTGTGGCCGGGCACGTCCATCACCGTGAAATCGAGTGCGGGCGCTTGCAGGTGTACGGACTGGCCGCCATGCACGCGCGTGACGTACGGGTCGAGCGGGCCGAGCGCCTCGCCGGCCGGGCCGTAGACGGGCACGCGCGCTCCGGCGAGCAGCTCCGCCACGCCGCCGACGTGGTCGTTGTGATGATGGGTGAGTAAAATAGCGCTGAGCCGCCAGCCGCGTTTCGCCAGAAAGGCGCGAACCGGCGCGGCGTCGCCCGGGTCGACGGCCAGCGCATTGCGGCCGTCCGACACGACCCAGATGTAATTGTCTTCAAAAGCCGGAACCGGTACGTATTCGCAGGAAGACGCGTACTCAAGCGGACTCTTCATGGGGCGACGAACTCTTCGACATGTCTGACCGAACGATTATAGACTGGCCCGCCTGGACGGCTTCGCCGGCCGGAAGATATGTGCTCGGCTGGGAACAGGAGCAACTCGACCGCGTGGTCTCGAACGTGTTCGGCTACCACGCGCTTCAGCTCGGCCTGCCGCAGCTCGACGCGCTGCGCGAGAACCGCATGCCGTGCCGCGGCCTAGTGCTCGACGCCGCCAGCGCGGCGAGCAGCCCCTACGTCGTGCCCGGCGCCGCGAATCCCGCGGGTCGCGGCGCCGTGAATGGCACCCTCAACGGCGCGACGAACGGCGCGGCGGGAACGCTCGCGCACGAACGGTTGAACGGCTTCGGCACGGCGACGGCCGCGGCGCTGCACACGCCCGCGAATCGCAGCACGGTCTGGTGCGATCACCTCGACCTGCCGTTCGAGGCCCAAAGCGTCGACCTGATCGTGATGCCGCACACGCTCGAATTCACGAGCGACCCGCACCGGCTGCTGCGCGAAGCCGAGCGCGTGCTGATGCCCGAAGGCCAGTTGCTGATCGTCGGCTTCAACTCGCTCTCGCTGTGGGGCGCGCGGCAGTCGGTCGCGAGGCTCACGGGCCATCCCTTCCTGCCCGCGCGCCAGGACCTGATCGCCTTCACGCGCCTGAAGGACTGGATCAAGCTGCTTGGCTTCGAGCTTGAGCGCGGGCGCTTCGGCTGCTATCGTCCGCCGCTTGCGACGGATCAATGGCTCGGCCGCTACGGTTTCATGGAAGCCGCGGGCGACCGCTGGTGGCCGATTTTCGGCGCCATCTATATGGTTACGGCGATCAAGCGCGTGCGCGGCATGCGCCTCGTCGGGCCGCGCAAGGTCAAGAAAGCAGTGCTGGCGCCAAGCCTGAAGGCCGCCGCCACCACGCCATCTCCCACACGCAACAAGGACTCATGAGCACACCCGATTTCGTCGAAATCTTCACGGACGGCGCCTGCAAGGGCAATCCCGGCCCCGGCGGCTGGGGCGCGCTGCTGCGCTTCGGCGCGCAGGAAAAAGAACTGTTCGGCGGCGAGGCCGGCACGACCAACAACCGCATGGAACTGATGGCGGTGATCGCCGCGCTCGACGCGCTCAAGCGCCCGTGCAAGGTGATCGTGCATACCGACTCGCAGTACGTGCAAAAAGGCATCAGCGAGTGGATTCACGGCTGGAAGAAAAAGAACTGGATGACGGCCGCGAAAACGCCCGTCAAGAACGACGACCTGTGGAAGCGCCTCGACGCCGCCGTCGCACGGCATCAGGTGGAATGGCGCTGGGTGAAAGGCCACGCCGGCCACCCGGAGAACGAACGCGCCGACGCGCTCGCGAACCGCGGCGTCGCCACGCTCGCCGAACTTTGAGCGCGCTTCCTTTAAACCGACACGCCTTACCCGCGAAACCATGCGCCAGATCATTCTCGACACCGAAACCACCGGCCTGAACGCCCGCACGGGCGATCGCATCATCGAAATCGGCTGCGTCGAACTCGTGAACCGCCGGCTGACCGGCAATAACCTGCACTTCTACGTGAACCCGGAACGCGACAGCGACCCCGGCGCGCTCGCGGTGCACGGCCTCACGACCGAATTCCTCTCCGACAAGCCGAAGTTCGCCGAAGTCGCGGACCAGATTCTCGACTTCATCAGCGGCGCGGACATCATCATTCACAACGCGCCGTTCGACATCGGCTTTCTCGATGCGGAACTCGCGCTGCTCGGCAAGCCGGGCTTCAAGGCGCACTGCGGCGAGGTGATCGACACGCTGGTGCAGGCCAAGCAGATTTTTCCCGGCAAGCGCAATTCGCTCGACGCGCTGTGCGACCGCTTCGGCATCAGCAACGCGCACCGCACGCTGCACGGCGCACTGCTCGACTCGGAACTGCTCGCGGAAGTCTATCTGGCGATGACGCGCGGCCAGGAAAGCCTCGTTATCGACATGCTCGGCGAGTCGTCGACGCCGGGCGCCGTGGCCGCGCCGCGCGTGAAGTTCGACACGCTCGAATTGCCGGTGATCTTCGCCAGCGAGGAAGAACTGACGGAGCACGGCGCCGTGCTCGACGGACTCGACAAGGCGATCAAGGGCACGTCGATCTGGCGTACGCAACCGGTCGTGGCAGAAGAAATCGCGGTCAGCGAATAAATTACTTAAAAGGGGCTTTACAAGGTCGAAAAAGCCCGGCATAATTTGAATCTCTCCGGGTGGTTAGCTCAGCGGTAGAGCACTGCCTTCACACGGCAGGGGTCACTGGTTCGATCCCAGTACTACCCACCAGAATTCCTGGTGTTGGTAACGACAAACACCGAAGAATAAAAGGCCTCGTTGCGAAAGCAACGAGGCCTTTTGCTTTGCTCCGCCACTTCTCTGCCGCTATTCGCCACAGCTCGTTCCTACTGCCCTTCTTAGCCCATGATGCGCACGAACGAACACATCGCCGAACGCTTCGTCGGCACGGCGACGACCACGTTCAAGGGCATCGACATCATCGTCAACAACGCCGTTTCCACGTGGGACGGCATGATCCAGAAGACGACAACGAGCAACGGCGTGCGATTACGGACTGCAACATGAGAGCGCCGTTCCCCATCTTGCGCGCGGCCTAACCGCACGTGAAGGCGCTGCGCGCGACCGATGCCGCCGAAGGCCGCGAGGCGTATTGCAAGATCATTAATATCTCTTCGGTGTCGGCGTTCAACGGCAAAGGCCGACGTGATCGGCATGACGCTCGCGCTCACACGCGAGCGCGACTGGGAGCGCATTCAACGTGAACGCGAATGCCGTAGCGCTCGGCTGATCCACACGCGCACGACGTCCACTAGCGCTTGCCGGCTTGACGCCCCCTTCGCCGCCCGGTCTTTTTTGCGCTTCGGCCTAGCCGCCCGCCTGCGCGCCGGAATCGAGCCCGGTATCGAAGCCGATGCCGCGCGCCATGCCCGCCGCCGCGAACACCATCACCACGAGCAGCAGCGTTTGCCACGTGCCGATGCGCGCGTATTTCCGCGCACCGGTGAGATCGGGCACGTCGCCGCGGCGCACGGCGAGCCGCCAGCGCAGCAGCGCCATCATCGGCGCGACTTCCAGCGCGAGGATCAGGACCAGCGCGGCCATTTTCACGTGAAAGAACGGCGCGTGCAGATAGTAGTCGGCGCCCTTCTCGAAGCCGCCGAACGCGCGCATCACCCCTGTCACGATCAAGACGAGCGCCGAAACGCCCCAGCCGTTGTCGGCGCTGAAAATCATGGGCAGCGCCTCGGTCGACGTGCAACGGCGCAAGCCGCGCGTGCGCCGCAGGATGGACGCGAGCGCGAACCCGAAAGCGAGCAGATGGATGGCGGCGATCAACCAGCGTGTGAGCATGGCGGCTCCTTCGATGCGGGCGGCAGGATCGGCAAAGGCGAATTGCCGTTACGGCGTCATGCCGATGATGCTTGAAGTTGCGCGACGCCGATGGTTGCGTGGCCGGAGCCGGCCGTCGGGTTGCCTTAAAGAGGTGGACGGCGCGGCGCGCGGCAACGCCCAGGCCCGGCGCAAGCCGCCGCCGGCATGGCGTTGAAGCGCGAAAAGCGCATGACGACAGACGATGCCCGGTCGCAACGCAAGCCACCGCCGGCCTTGCACAGGCGCAAGGTGCGCGGCCGCCCGCGACGCTCAGGCCTGGCGCAGCGCGGTGTCGAGCGCGCGTGCAGCCGTGCGGTCGTTTTCGCCGCCCAGCCCGACGCGAAACACCGTTTGCCGGTTGTGCCCGGCCGCCGCCGGCGAATCCCACAGCAACTCGATTCCCGGCCGGCGCGAGCGCCCCGACGCGGGCAAAGGCTCGCTGCGCGAGGGCGGCAGCGGCAAGGTGCTGCCGATGGCCGCCGAGACGGCATCGGCTTCGACGGCATTCGCGTGGGCGTTCGTATCGACGTGCGCATCCGGCGACGGTAACAACGCAGGCTGAGGCGCCGACACCTCGCCCAGCGGCGCGCCCGCCAGCCAGCGCACCGACAGTTCGCGCGCATCGTACTGCCCGAGCTTGCGGCTTTCCTGCCAGACGACGGTCGTGCGCGTGGCGGCGTCGATCGAAACGGCGAAGCGGCCGATCGCGAAGCGCCGCGCCGCGATGTTGGTGCGCCAAAGCGCGCGCGGGCGGCAGATCCACACCACCGCCGCATAGAGCGCGGGTGCCGCGACGAGCCAGCCGTTGGCTTCCGCGACGGCCACGACGGCGCGCCGCCAGCCGGCCGCCCAGACGAACATGCCGATCGAGCCGATCGCGAACAGGAACCCGAGCACGCCGAGAAAACGCAGCGCCTGACGCAGCCACTGCGGCAGCGGATGATACGGCCGCTCGACGCGCGCCTTGGCACCGGGCAGCACGATCAGCAGAAACAGGAAAACGAGATTCAGGCACGCGACCGGCGACGACGCCATGCCTTCGAGCGCCGCGAGGAAGTTCATCTGCGCCATCGAATGCAGCCAGCGCGCGAGGATCACGAGACCGATCGCGCGCAGCGCGAATAGCGTCCCGGCACCGGGTACGGTGGCCGTGGGCGTCGGTCGGGTTCTCGCCAAGGTCGTTCTCCAGAATCGCGGTTTTTGCGGCACGGCCATTATAGGGACATTGCGCGCCGGCCTCACGCTCTCTCGATGCGCCCGCGCGCACGACATCCATGTCGGTCCCGAATATGACAGCGCCCCACTGCCAAAGCAGTGGGG
Organism: Paraburkholderia sp. J41; assembly: GCF_905220235.1. Taxonomy (NCBI): domain Bacteria; kingdom Pseudomonadati; phylum Pseudomonadota; class Betaproteobacteria; order Burkholderiales; family Burkholderiaceae; genus Paraburkholderia; species Paraburkholderia sp. J41. Next base: position 27,277 of record NZ_CAJMZE010000018.1, read on the forward strand.
CGCTGTAGGAAAAGCGGCAAGCCGGACGCGCCCGAAGCGCAACCGGCATCGGCAACGCTTAGCCGGCGGCGACTTCGCGCAGCACGGTGCGATGCTTCTGACGCAACAGGTCTTCGTACACGGCAACGTAGTTGCGCGCCATCACCTTCGACGAGAAGCGGTCCTCGAACGCCTTGCGCACGGCGGCGCGCGGCAGCGACGACAGGCGCTTGAGCGCCGCCACGGCGCCGATCTCGTCTTCGACCACGAAGCCGGAGACGCCGTTTTCGATGACTTCGGGCACCGAGCCGCGCTTGAACGCGATCACGGGCGTGCCGCAGGCCATCGCTTCGATCATCACGAGACCGAAAGGCTCCGGCCAGTCGATCGGGAACACCAGCGCGTACGCGTTGCCGAGGAACTCGCGCTTTTCGTGCTCGCCGATTTCGCCGATGTACTCGACGTGCGGCAGCGCCATCAGCGGCTTGATGACTTCTTCGTAATAGGCGCGGTCGGCCTTGTCGATCTTGGCGGCGACCTTGAGCTTCATGCCCGCCTGGCCGGCGATGCGGATCGCGCGGTCAAGGCCCTTCTCCGGCGAAACGCGGCCGAGGAAAGCGAGGTAGCCCGGTTCGACGTTCGGGATCGGCGTGAGCACGTCTTCCGGCAGGCCGTGATACACGGTTTGCTGCCAGTTGGCTTGCGCGAGCGGGATGCGCTGGTTGTCCGAAATCGAGACGACCGGCACGTCGCTGAACGCATTGAAGATCGGTTGCAGTTCCGGCAGGTCCAGACGGCCGTGCATCGTCGTGACGAACGGCACCGGCTGACGCTGGAACAGCGAGAACGGGTAATAGTCGATGTGGAAATGCAGCACGTCGAATTCGTCCGCGCGGCGGCACACTTCTTCGAGCAGGAGCATATGCGGCGCCATGACGTCGCGGATCGTCGGGTCGAGGCGCAGCGCCTGCGGCCAGAACGCTTCGAGCTTCGCCGAGGTGACCGAATCGCCGCTCGCGAACAGCGTGACGTCGTGGCCTTGCTCGACCAGCGCTTCGGTCAGGTAGGAGACCACCCGTTCCGTGCCGCCGTACAGCTTGGGAGGAACCGCCTCGTGCAACGGAGCGATTTGAGCGATTCGCATAGTGGTGAACTCCTTCCTCGTAATAAATCGGGCAAAAAACTGCAAATTTGACAATCGCCCCGTGCAGGCCGCGGCTTTGCTGCCGCGCACCGCCAGGCGTGAATACCGCATCACCGCGCCAGCTAGCCGGACAGGAAACCCGGCGGACAAGAAACCCGGCGCAGTCGCACGAAGAAGTCGGAAAACGACGACGATGCAGGCGGCACACGCAGCGGTTCAGGCGGTAAACGCGCAGGGCTCGCGGTCGTTGACAAAAAAGCTGTCAAATTCCCTACGCGGTTCGACTCGGCATTATCCTGAATCAGGGAAAACACCGGCAAGATCATTTCAAAGTCTTTACGTTGTTACAAACCGGAAACACTCCGCAACCCCTTGTTTTCAAAGACAGTTCTAGATTAGGGTCTGCGCCGTTCCAGATTAGGGGTCTGCGCCGCGAAAGACTACGCTGCGAAAATGCGGGCTGCTGCCGCACCGTTGCCGCCGTACTTGACGATTTTCTTTCGCTGCTGCCAGGCGTGCGGCTTGCGACCGATGCGCGGCGGCACAGGGAACGCAGCATGGCGCGATCCCGAATGCAATCCGTAATTCTATCTTGAAATTGACCCGCAAAACCCGTTGAGCCTGCGCCGCAACAGCACGCGCGCAACCTGTATTTTCCGGCCCCATGTCGCGATATGATGCGCGTCCGCCGGGCACACGCAGTGCGTCATGCGCGATGCGTGTTTACAATGCGCAGGTCCGCCCTTGTATGAGCGCGCCCGACGCCGCCCATCGGCGCGGTTTTGCACCGCGCGAATCCCGACTACCTTTGAACTTGCACGGACGAAGCTCCGTCAGACCGACCGCCAATCAATTGGAACATCTGACCATCGCCCAGCGTAACGCCCACAACGCAAAGCTCGCGAGCTATGCGCGGCGTCCGCTCGCGTTCCTATTCCGCTATATCAAGCGGCACCCGTTCGCACACGCCATCGTGCTCGCCAGCGTGTTCGCAGCCGTGGGCTGCGCGCTCGCCTCGCAGTACGCGATCAAGCATCTGATCGACGTGCTCGGCGCGGGCCGCCATCATCCCGGCCCGCTCTGGAGCGCCTTCGCGATCCTCGTGGGCTTGATCGCCGCCGACAATCTGCTCTGGCGGGTCGGCGGCTGGTTCGCGGCGCACACCTTCGTGGCCGTGACGGGCGACTTGCGGCGCGACCTCTTCCAGTATCTGAGCGGGCACTCGCCCACTTATTACGCGGAAAAGCAGCCCGGCACGCTCGCGAGCCGCATCACGGCCACCTCGAACGCCATTTACACCGCCGAAAACACCACCGCCTGGAACGTGCTGCCGCCGTGCATCGCCGTGGCGGGCGCGATCGTCATGATCATCGCCGTCAATCCGCTGATGGCGGCGGGCCTGCTGGTTTCGTCGGCGATTCTTTCGGTGATTCTCTTCAAGCTTGCCGGACGCGGTTCGTCGCGCCACCACGCGTTCGCCTCGAAAGCGGCCGCCGTGGACGGCGAACTCGTCGACGTGATCGGCAACATGGCGCTCGTGCGCGCGTTCGGCATGACCGTGCGCGAGCAGTCGCGCTTCGGCTCGACCGTCAAGGCCGAACTCGACGCCCGCCGCCAGAGCCTGCTCTACCTCGAAAAACTGCGCCTGCTGCACGCCGTGATCACGGCCATGCTGTCCGCCGGGCTGCTCGGCTGGGCGCTATGGCTGTGGAATCAGGGCAAGGCCACCTCGGGCGACATCGTGCTGGTGAGTTCGCTGGGCTTCACGATCCTGCACGGCACGCGCGACCTCGCCGTGGCACTCGTGGACGTGACGCAGCACGTCGCGCGGCTTGCCGAAGCGGTACAGACGCTGCTCGAACCGCACGGCATGCCCGACCGCGACGACGCCTCGGAACTCGTCGCGCAAGGCGGCCGCGTGGAATTCGAGAGCGTGACCTTCGCCTACCCGCACCGCAAGCCCATTCTCGACCGCTTCGACCTGCGCATCGAGGCGGGCCAGCGCGTCGGCCTGATCGGCAAGTCGGGCGCGGGCAAGACCACGGTGCTGGCGCTCTTGCAGCACTTCTACGACACCCAGGGCGGCGCGATCAAGATCGACGGCCAGGACATCGCGCATATGACGCAGGACAGCCTGCGCCATGCGATCGCGCTCGTGCCGCAGGATATTTCGCTGCTGCACCGCTCGATCTACGAAAACATCGCCTATGGCCGCCCCGATGCGAGCCGCGACGAAGTGCTCGCGGCGGCCCGCGAGGCGCGCTGCGCGGAATTCATCGAGGCGATGCCCGAAGGCTACGACACCATCGTGGGCGACCGCGGCGTGAAGCTCTCCGGCGGCCAGCGCCAGCGCATCGCCATCGCGCGCGCGATCCTCAAGAATGCGCCGATCCTGCTGCTCGACGAGGCCACCTCGGCGCTCGACAGCGCGTCCGAAGAGGCGATCCAGCAGGCGCTCGACCGCCTGATGGTCGGCCGCACCGTGATCGCCATCGCGCACCGGCTGTCCACGCTGCACAACTTCGACCGCATCATCGTGATGAGCGCGGGCAAGGTGATCGACGACGGCAGCCCCGACGAATTGCGCAACCGCCCCGGCCTTTATCGCGACCTGCTGGCGAAGCAATACGGCAAGCAGTCCACGCTGCATCTGGGCAACAAGAAGGCCGACGAAAAACACGTGGCCTGACGCTTCGCGCGCCAAAAACATAAAAGCCGCTTCGATGATCGAAGCGGCTTTTTTTTCGTCCTGCCTTTTCCGTCTTGCCTTTTTCGTCTGCCGTCGCGGCTATTCCGACGACGCTTGCGCGAGCGGCGCCGCCGTGGCCGCGCGCCGTGTTCGCACGGCGCCCAGATCGCTCATGAAACGGTCGCGCCACACCGAAACATTGTTCTCGCGAAGCTGCGCCATCATGTCCCGGTAACGCGCCACGCGCTCGATCAGCGGCATGGAAAGCGCTGCGTTGAGGGCGTCGGCCATGCCGTCGATGTCGAGCGGATTGACGATGAGCGCGCCTTCCAGTTCCTGCGCCGCGCCCGCGAAGCGCGACAGCACCAGCACGCCCGGATTTTCGGGGTCTTGCGCCGAGACGTATTCCTTCGCGACGAGGTTCATGCCGTCGCGCAGCGGCGTGACGTAACCCACATTCGACGCGCGAAACAGCGCCGCGAGCACCGAGCGCTCGTATTGGCGATGGATGTACCAGATCGGCGTCCAGTCGAGTTCGGCGTAACGGCCGTTGATGCGCCCCGATTCGGCCTCCAGCCGCAGCCGGATGTCCTGATACGCGTGCAGGTCGGCGCGCGTGGGCGGCGCGATCTGCACGAACGAAACCCGGTTGCGTTGCGCGCTCGCTTGATCGAGCAGGCGCTCGAACGCGCGAAACCGCTCGACGAGACCTTTCGAGTAATCGAGCCGGTCGACGCTCATGATGACCTTGCGGCCGTGCAGCGTCGACTTGAGCGTGCGCACGGGCTTGCCGCGCTCGCCCGCCTTCGCGAGTTCGGCGATCTCGTCGGGATACACGCCGATCGGATAATCGTTCGCGTGCAGCGTCCGGCCGAACGCCTCGATGCGCGTGAGCCCGCCCGCTTCCTTTTCGACACGGCCGTCCGCCTCGTTCACGATGTAATCGCAAAACGCGCGCAAATCGGGCTTCGTCTGAAAACCGAGCAGATCGAACGAACATAGCGCCTGCACGAGTTCGCGATGCGGCGGCACCGCGAGCAAAACCTGCGAAGCCGGAAACGGAATGTGCAGGAAAAAGCCGATGCGGTTCTGCACGCCCGCCGCGCGCAGCGCCTGGGCGAACGGAATGAGGTGATAGTCGTGGACCCAGATCACGTCGTCGTCGCGCAGGAGCGGCACGAGCTGCTGCGCGAGCCACGCATTCACGCGGCTATAGCCTTCGTATTCGTGGCGGTCGTACTGAACGAGATCGGCGCGATAGTGGAATGCGGGCCAGAGCGTCGCGTTCGAGAAGCCACGGTAATACTGGTCGTAGTCGCGGCGCAGCAGGCCGATGGTCGCGAACGTCACCGGTCCGCGCTCCTCCAGCGCGATCTGCGGCTGGCCCGAGGCGAGCACGTCGCCGCTCCAGCCGAACCACATGCCGCCGGTTTCCTTGAGCGCGTCGTAGACGCCCACCGCAAGGCCGCCCGCCGCCGGGCCGCCCTCGGAAATGGGTGCGACGCGGTTCGAGACGATGATGAGCCGGCTCATGACACCAAAACCGCGGCAAGGAGCGAACGGGTCATGCGCACGTTCCGCACGTTCCGCACGTTCCGCATGTTGGGCACGTTCATTTGGCGGCGTGCATCGCGGCGACGAGCGCGGCGAGCCAGCCGAGCAGCGCTTCGACCGATTCCACGCGGGTGTTGGCGATGGTGTCGCCGCCGCCCACCTTGATCGACACCCCGCCCTTTTCGTTGACGACGGCAAAGCCCTTCTCGTCGGTCAGGTCGTCGCCCGCGAACACGGGACGGCGGCCCGCGAACGGCGGTTCGTCGAGGAAGGCGCGCAGCGCGCGGCCTTTGTCGACATCCTTCGGCTTGATTTCGTAGACCATCTTGCCGGGCTGAAGCACGTACGCATCGGCGAATTCGGCGGCCAGACGCTCGGTCGCGGCGCGCGCCACGCCTTCGTGCTCGGGCGCGTTGCGGTAATGGAGCGCGAGCGCGGCGCCCTTGATCTCGAGCAGCATGCCGGCGTGCGTGCGCACGACTTCCGCGAGCACCTGCTCCATATGCAGCAGCCGCTGATCGTGAAACCCGATGCGCTGCATGTCGCCGTTGGCGTCGCGGCGCTCCGCGCCGTGCAGGCCGGCGATGGGCAGATCGGGCATGCCGAGGAACGTGTCGATGCTCTCGATGCCGCGGCCCGAGACGATCGCCACGGCGCCGTGCGTCACGCGCCGCAGGTCGGCGAGCAGCGCGAGCATGTCGGGACGCACCAGCACGCCGTCGGGCGTGGGCGCGAGATCGACGAGCGTGCCGTCGAAATCGAAGAAAAATGCCGTCTGTTCAGGCGGCAGAACTGCCGGAAGTGCTTGCATTACGGTCTTTTCGTCCCTCGGCCAAGGCCGGGTTGGTTCGGGCCGCGAACGGTTGCCGAAAGAAGTGTGCGCATCTTACCGCGCCTTCACCTGATTTTCGAGAAAGTACGGGCCGCCGGCGCGCCCGCGCGGGAGAGATGCCGGATCGCGCGGCCACGAATTTTCGGCGATACGGCGGCCCCGCGGCGAACACGCCATGATGGATCGCTCGCGAGCGGGGCTTGTCAACGCGGCTAATAACGCGGCTTTCGAACACGCGGATAACAAGGTTTGCGAACACGCCACGTGAACGGCGGCTTACGAATACGAAACAACGGCGAAATAGCGACGAGATTCAGCGACGAAACACAGCGGCAAACCACAGCGGCGACGGCGCACAAGCGCCTTTTCGCCGGCTGCGACCAATCGCCGCGCAATTCGCGCAATCCGGCGCGCGGCCGGCTAGGATACGCGCTCGCGCATACTCGCCAGTCGTGCCGCGCACCGCAGCGCGGAGCCAATTTTGCTACATTCGCAAACGACGAGCCGCATCAGCGGCCCGGCCATCGTAACCGATCGAGCCCACGAGACCGTCTTGTTGCCCCGCCTCATTTCACCACCCTCACCGTCGCCGGTGCCGTCATCGCGGCCGCTTCGCGCTTGCCGCGCCGCCGTGCTGCTGGCGGGCGCGGTGTGGCTCGGCGCGTGCTCGCACGCGGGCGAGCCGTGGGAACTGACCAACGTGAGCGGCCATTTGCCCGATCTTGACTTCAAGCTCACCGGCGACAATGGCCAGCCCGCCACGGGCGCGAGCTTTCGCGGCAAGACGGCGCTCGTCTATTTCGGCTACACGCATTGCCCCGACGTTTGCCCCGAAACCATGGCGCGACTCATGAACGTGCTGGCAAAACTCGGCCCCGACGCGCAAAACGCGCGCATCCTCTTTATCAGCGTCGATCCCGCGCGCGACACGCCGCAGGCGCTGCATGCCTACGTGGGCGCATTCGACGCGCAGCACGCGCGCGGCCTCACGGGCAGCGACGCACAAATCCAGGCGCTGGCACAACGCTACCGCGTGGCGTATCAGATGGAAAAGCGCGAGCCCAACGGCGACTACGAAGTCACGCACAGCTCGGCGGTTTATATCTTCGACACCCAGGGCCGCGCGCGCCTGCTCGCCACCGACCGCGACACGCCCGATGCGATCGCGCACGATCTGCGCCGCGTGATCGCCGGCACAAGCTGAACGGCCCATCGCACGACGCTTTGCAACCGCTTCATCACAGGAAAACGCAACAGGACGACTTATGACGAAGAACCTCAAGTCACTGACCGCCTCTTTCGGCTTCGCGCTGACCGCGCTCGGCACGCTCGCGGCTTTCGCGCCGGCCGCGCACGCCGCCGGCGCGCTCAGCGCGCAAAATGCCTGGGTCCGCTGGCTGCCCAACAATCTGCCCGCGGCGGGCTATGTGACGATCAAGAACGACGGCAATCAGCCCGTGGATCTCGTCGACGTATCGAGCGATGCGTACGGCATGACGATGCTGCATCAAACCGTGTCGAACGGCTCGACGCAAAAGATGGTGATGGTGCACAAGGCGACGGTGCCCGCGCACGGCACGCTCGCCATCTCGCCCGGCGGCTATCACCTGATGCTCGAAGAGGCGAAGCACAAGGTCGCGCCCGGCGACACCGTGAACGTGAAGCTGCACTTCTCCGACGGCGAGACGCTCGACACGCCGTTTGCCGTGAAGTCGCCCGCGCAGCAGTAACGGCGCGATCGTCGCGCGCGCAAACGCTGCGATACACCCGGTGAGCGCACCGCGATGCACCTGACAAGAGCGCCGCAATGACCCTGCTCGATTGGCTCGAACCGTGGGAGCCCTCGCCGACGGTCGTGATCGTCATGTTGATCGCGGCGGTGCTGTACGTGCGCGGCAAACGCCACGCGCGCGTCACGTTCGCGCGCCAGCTCTCGTTCTGGTTCGGCTTGGGCGCGCTCTATGTCGCGCTGCACACGCGGCTCGACTACTTCTTCGAGCACGAGTTCTTCATGCATCGCGCGCAGCATCTCGTGCTGCATCATCTCGGGCCGTTCTTCATCGCGCTCTCGTATCCGGGCGCGGCGCTGCGCGCGGGCATTCCGTTCGCGTGGCGGCAACGCTTCGTGCGGCCCGCCCTCGCGGCGCGGCCGGTGCGAATCGCGCTCGACGTCGTGATGCATCCCGTCGTCGCGGTCGTGCTCTTTGTCGGGCTTATCTACTTCTGGCTGTTTTCGCCGATCCACTTCATCGCCATGATCGACTGGCGTCTTTATCGCGTGATGAACTGGAGCATGGTGATCGACGGCCTGCTGTTCTGGTGGCTCGTGCTCGACGCGCGCCCCGCGCCGCCCGCGCGACTCTCGCCGGGCAAGCGCGTGCTGGTCGTGATCGCGGCGATTCCGCCTCAGATCGTGCTCGGCGCGTTCATTTTCTTCACGCCGCGCGAGCTGTACCCCGTCTATTCGATTTGCGGCCGCGCGTTCACGTGGCTTTCGCCGCTGCGCGATCAGCAGATCGGCGGATTGCTGCTGTGGATTCCCGGCTCGATGATGAGCGTGATCGGCGCCCTGATTGCGCTGCGCCACTGGATGCGGCTTTCCGCGCGCGGACGCCTGCCGCAGTCGCGCCACTCGCGCGCGCTGGGCGGCGAAAGCCAGACGCTGCGCACGTAAAATTGCCGCCGGATCGGGAACGCCGGTTGTGTGCTTTGGCTGCGCTTCAAGGCGTGCTGCAATCCGGTGCTTCAATCACGTGCTTCAAACGCGTGCTTCAAACGCGTGCTTCGGGTAAGCACTTCGGGTTAGCACTTCGATCAAGCGCTTGCATTAAGCGCTTCGGTTGCGCATGCCGGTCGCGTGCTTCGGTCGAGCAAAGAGCGGCGCGCCTATCGCATCAAGCCGAACGCATCCATACGTGCGGGATGCCATCCTCGTCGTGAACCTCGCCTTCGGGCGCAAAACCGAACGCGCCGTAGAACTTCTGCAAATGCGCCTGCGCGTGCAGGCGCATCGGCGCGCCGGGCCATTGCTTGCGGATCTGCGCAATGGCGCGTTCGAGCAGCGCATTGCCCAGCTTGATGCCGCGCCAGTGCGGCGACGTCACCACGCGGCCGATACGCACGCTCGCGTCGGCGGCGTCCGGCAGCAGCACGCGCAGATAACCCGCCAGCTCGCGCGCGCCGTCACGCTCGCCCCACGCCAGCATATGCCACGCGTCGAAGTCGAGACCGTCGATGTCGCCGTAAACGCAGTTCTGCTCGACGACGAACACTTCGGAGCGCAGCTTGAGCAGCAGATAAACATCGCGGGCGCCGAGCGCGCCGAAGTCGTTCCACTGCCAGTCGAAGGCGATTTGCGTGGTTGGGGGCGAGGCGGGAGACTGCGCGGTCATGATCCGTGATTTCCGTCAAAGACAAACATTGCGATGGCCACGATTATGCCGCGCCCCGGGCGCGTGACGCATCGCGGCGGCGGTACTGCCGCGGCATAACAGCGACGCGGCAACGCCCCGCCACCGGCACGCTCACTTGCGGCGGCGCGGCTCGTACTTGCGCCAGAACCTGAACGGTTCCTCGTGCAGATCAATATCGAGATCGACGATGCGCGCCTGCAAATTCTCCTGCGCGTCCACGATGGCCTTGTTGTAGACGGCCGGCGCGATCTCCTCGAGAAAGAAGCCAAGCAGCGCACCCGCGGCGATATTGCCGATGGGCTCGTCCATGTTGGTGTCGAAGTAGCGCTGGATCGACGCAATCGCCTCGGCGCGCGCGTCTTCGGGAAGTTCGATAGCCATGTCAGCGAGCCCGATAAAAACGTGGCCGCCATTGTGCGGCAGCGTGGCGCGCAAGGAAACGCGCCAAAACAAAAAGCCACCCGAAGGTGGCTTTCTGCTTGCATCTGGAGGCGCGAGCCGGAGTCGAACCGGCCTACACGGCTTTGCAGGCCGCTGCATAACCGCTTTGCTATCGCGCCAGAAGCGGACTGACCGGCGATCACGGCAACCGGGCAGATTTAAACGGCAGCCCGTGCATTCAGGGCTCGCCAAACAAAAAGGGAAGCGCTGCTTCCCCTTGGCATATGGAGCGGGAGACGAGTCTCGAACTCGCGACCTCAACCTTGGCAAGGTTGCGCTCTACCAACTGAGCTACTCCCGCATATGTACAACGCTTTACTGCATTCAGCCGCACTTCAATCTGGAGCGGGAGACGAGTCTCGAACTCGCGACCTCAACCTTGGCAAGGTTGCGCTCTACCAACTGAGCTACTCCCGCAGACTGCACTCGATCGCGCTTTATACTAACGCTTTTTACCTAACTACCCGGCAACTAGCACTGATCTTCGGCTAACTCCCCTGCATTTGCTTGCTTGCAACTGCGTGTGCAGCGGAGAAGTGAGATTATGTATAAGGCGCAGAAACGTGTCAACCCCCTCGCGCGATCTTTTTGGAAAAATCTGCGCGAGGCGCGCGGCGCAGCGCTACAGACTGCCTCGCTCGCGAATCTGCGGCCACGCGAGCTTCATGTAATAGAGCATCGACCAGATCGTGAGGAAGGCCGCCACGTAGATAAGCCACGCGCCCCACACGCGCGAGTCGAACAGCGTCGTGCCGCCGAGCGTGAGCGGCGCATAGAACAGCAGCATGGGAATCGCGACCATCTGGCACGCGGTCTTGAACTTGCCGAGCGAATTCACGGCCACGCTCTTCGAAGCGCCGATCTGCGCCATCCATTCGCGCAATGCCGAGATGGCGATCTCGCGCCCGACGATCACGAGCGCGATCACGGCGTCGAGCCGTTGCAGATGCACGAGCACGAGCAGCGCGGCCGTCACCATGAGCTTGTCCGCGACCGGATCGAGGAACGCGCCGAACGACGAAGTCTGATTCCACTTGCGCGCAAGAAAACCGTCGAACCAGTCGGTCAGCGCCGCGAGCACGAAAATCAGCATTGCCGACACGTTCTGCTGCATCGGGGAAAGCATCGTCTGCGGCAGATAGAACACGCCGACCACGAGCGGAATCGCCAGGATACGCAGCCAGGTCAGGAGAATCGGGATATTGAACGGCATCGGCTGGCGCTATCAGTCAGGATAGATGCGATAAAAGGAGATGCAATTGTGCCGCGTCGCCTCCCCTCCCACAAGCAAGGCGGCGCGCGACTTCACGCAACTTCATGCGGTTTCAATGCAATTGCTGGTAGATCTGCTCCGCCAGCGCATGGGAAATGCCCTCGACGCTCGCGAGGTCGTCAACGCTCGCCGACATCACGCCGCGCAGCCCGCCGAACCGCGCGAGCAGGCGCTGGCGCCGCTTCGCGCCCACGCCCTCAAGCTCCTCCAGGCGCGAAGTCTGGCGCGTCTTGCCGCGTTTCGCGCGCATGCCCGTGATGGCGAAACGGTGCGCCTCGTCGCGAATCTGCGCGACGAGCATGAGCGCGGCGCTTTCCTTGCCGAGTTCGAGCGGCGCGCGGCCGTCGGCGAACACGAGGGTTTCGAGGCCGACCTTGCGCCCTTCGCCCTTCGCCACGCCCACGAGTATCGCCGGATCGAGGCCCAGTTCGCTGAATACCTGCCGCGCGATCTCGACTTGCCCCTTGCCGCCGTCGATCAGCACGATATTGGGCAGCGTCGCGCCGGGCGGCGGCGCATCTCCGGCCTCGACCCTCTCACCGCCCTCACCGCCCTCGCCGGCTTCGGCTTCCTGCGCGGCCGCGTCCGGATCGGCGGGGTCGGCGGCGGGCGGCGTCACCGTGTGCGTCGCGTCCGGCACCGGCGTTTGCGCCGCCTGCGCGACCATCTTCTCGTAGCGGCGCGTGAGCACCTGGCGCATGGCGGCGTAGTCGTCGCCAGGCGTGATGCCCGTGATGTTGTAGCGCCGATACTCCGACGACTGCATCTTGTGATGGTGATACACCACGCACGAAGCCTGCGTCGCCTCGCCCATCGTATGGCTGATGTCGAAGCATTCGATGCGCAGATGCGCGAGATCGTCGAGTTCGAGCCCGAGGAGTTGCGCGAGCGTGCGCGTGCGCGCCTGCTGCGAGCCTTGCTCCGAGAGCAGCCGTGCGAGCGCGAGCCGCGCGTTCTGCTCGGCCATCGCGAGCCACGCGCGCTTTTGCCCTTGCGGCTGGCGCAGCAGCGTGACCTTGTGGCCGGCCTGCTCGCAGAGCACGTCCACGAGTTCGCGCGTGGCGGGCGGGTGGCTCACCACCAGCACCGGCGGCACGCGGTTGCCGAAGTAATGCTGGGCGATGAACGCGTCCAGCACTTCGGATTCGATGCCGATCTCGCGCGTCTTGCGCGCTCCGGTTCGCGGTTCGGACGCGCCGGAGCCGGCCAATGGCGATTGCGCGTCGGCGCCGGAATCGGCCTCATCTTCCGCCGCCTGGTCTTCGCGCGCTTCGTCGTCGGCGAGATCGGCCGCGAGTCCGAGCGGATCGGGCACGGAATCGGTGTCCGCTTCGGCTTGCGCTTCGGCATCGGCTTGCGCTTCGGCGTTCACCTCGTCGACGAAATCCTCGACGGTCTTGCGCGCGAGCGACGGCAAGGACTTGAGCGCGCTCGCCGCGAGCACGGTCTCGCCGTCGATCTCCTCGGCCACGCCGCCTTCCTCGTCGGTGAGCGCGCGTTCGACATGCGCCGGAAAGTACGCCTTGTCGCCCAGATGCCGGCCGCCGCGCACCATCGCCAGATTCACGCAGACGCGCCCGCCCAGCGCCACCACGGCCAGAATGTCGACGTCGCTCTCGCTGCCCGTTTCGATCACCTGCTGATGCAGCACCGTCGACAGCGAACTCATCTGGTTGCGCACCGCCGCCGCCTGCTCGAACTTGAGATCGGCGGCGAACGCGTGCATCTTGGTTTCCAGCTCCTTCATCACCTCGTTCTGCCTGCCGAGCAGAAAGCGCGACGCGTTGCTCACGTCGCGCGCGTAATCCTCGGCGCTGATCGCGCGCACGCAAGGCGCGGTGCAGCGCGCGATCTGATGCAGCAGGCACGGCCGCGTGCGGTTGCTGAACACCGAATCCTCGCAGGTGCGCAACTGAAACACGCGTTGCAGGATCTGGATGCTCTCGCGCACGGCCGAAGCGCTCGGAAACGGCCCGAAATACTGGTTCTTGCGGTCGACGGCGCCGCGGTAATACGCCATGCGCGGAAATTCGTGGCCCGTGATCTTGAGAAAGGGATAAGACTTGTCGTCGCGAAACAGGATGTTGTAGCGCGGCGCGAGCGCCTTGATGAGATTGTTCTCAAGCAATAGCGCTTCGGCCTCGGAACGCGTGACCGTGGTTTCGATACGCGCGATGCGCGACACCATCATCGCGATGCGCGGCGAAAGCAGCGTCTTCGTGAAGTAGCTCGATACGCGCTTCTTGAGGTCGCGCGCCTTGCCGACGTAGAGCACCGCGCCGTGCGCGTCGTAATAGCGGTAGACGCCGGGCAGATGCGGCAGTTGCGCGAGCGCCTTTTTCGGGTCGAAAACGTCGGTGTCGGTCATCCAGTTTCGGGGACGGGTGGTGCGGGTGGTGCGGTATTCGCGTTCGGTGCGCGTTCGGTGCGATGCGGGCGGCCGGTCTGCACCGCCGTCGCGACGCATTCATGGCGCTGTCCTAGAATCGCAAGTTTAGATCATTCCGCGCCGCGCCGAACCTGCCGGCCGGACGCCCGCGCCCCTCATGACCCAGCCCTCCACGCCATCTTCGACACCCGCGCCGGCGGCCGCCCCCGCCGAAACCGTCGCCGCCTCGCCGCGCGCCTGCGCCGACTCGACCATCGCCTGCGATCTCTTTTGCGCCGTGATCGACAACTTCGGCGACATCGGCGTGTGCTGGCGGCTCGCGCGCCAGCTCGCGCGCGAGCACGGCTGGCAGGTGCGGCTGTTCGTCGACGATCTGCACGCGTTCCAGAAGCTCTGCCCCACGCTGGACACGGCGCGCGCGACGCAAACCGTCGACGGCATTCTCGTCGAGCACTGGCACGAACCCACGCACGCGGGCGAAACCCTGCGCATCGCCGACGTGGTGATCGAAGCGTTCGCGTGCGAACTGCCGCCCGTCTACGTGGCCGCGATGGCCGCGCGCGCGCGCAAACCCGTCTGGCTCAATCTCGAATATCTGAGCGCCGAAGACTGGATCGCCGACTTTCACCTGCGGCCGTCGCCGCATCCGCGTTACGCGCTCTCGAAACATTTTTTCTTTCCGGGCCTGGGTCCGGGCACCGGCGGCGTCATCAAGGAAAGCACGCTCGACGCCGCGCGCGCCGACTTCGAGCACTCGCCCGAAGCGCGCGCCGCCTGGTGGCAACGGGCGACCGGCGGCCCGCCCCCCGGCGCGGACGCAACGGTAATCTCGCTGTTCGCCTATGAAAATCCGGCCGTCGACGGGCTGCTCGCGCAGTGGCGCGACAGCGCCTCGCCGATCGTGCTGCTCGTGCCCGAAGGCCGCATTTCGGGTGCGCTCGCGCGCTTTTTCGACCTGCCCGCGTTCGCCGCGCCGGCGCGCGCGGAACGCGGCGCACTGCGCGCCCACGCGCTCGCGTTCACGGAACAACGCGGCTACGACGCGCTGTTGTGGGCGAGCGATCTGAACTTCGTGCGCGGCGAGGATTCGTTCGTGCGCGCGCAGTGGGCGGGCAAGCCGTTCGTCTGGCATATCTATCCGCAGGCGGACGCCGCGCATCTGCCGAAACTCGACGCCGCCCTCGCCCATTACGATCGCGCGCTGCCCGAGGTGCCGCGCGCGGCGCTCGGCCGTTTCTGGCACGCGTGGAACGGCGGCGGCACGCCCGACTGGCGCGATTTCGCCGCGCATCTGCCCGCTTTTGCCGCGCGCGCGCGGTCCTGGCGCGACGAGCTCGCGCAAGTCGGCGACCTCGCCGCAAACCTAGCCGAATTCGCAAAAAGTCAGTTAAAATAAGCGGTTATCCGGCGGCAGCCGTCTCAAGTGGATCTCGCACGTTTCGCGAAAGGTTTCCCCGAAAGCCGCGTCTGCAAAAGGCAGGCGCAAGAGCAACATAAAAAGGGGCCGCATCGAACGAATCCGCTTGCGACGTTTGCCGCCGCGCACACTCGAAGCTATTTAAATCTGGACAGGACAGTTTTTTATGAAGACCGCACAGGAACTCCGCGTCGGCAACGTCGTGATGATCGGTAACGACGCCATGGTCGTGCAGAAGGCCGAGTACAACAAGTCGGGCCGCAACTCGGCCGTCGTAAAGATGAAGTTCAAGAACCTGCTCTCCGGCGCGGGCATGGAAACCGTGTACAAGGCCGACGACAAGTTCGATGTCGTGGTGCTCGACCGCAAGGAAGTGACGTACTCGTACTTCGCCGACCCGATGTACGTGTTCATGGACGCCGACTACAACCAGTACGAAGTCGAAGGCGAGATGATGGGCGACGCGCTCCACTACCTCGAAGACGGCATGGCCTGCGAAGTCGTGTTCTACAACGAAAAGGCCATCTCGGTCGAACTGCCCACGGTGCTGGTGCGCGAGATCGTCTACACGGAACCGGCCGTCAAGGGCGACACGTCGTCGGGCAAGGTGCTCAAGACCGCCAAACTCCACACCGGTTTCGAACTGCAAGTGCCGCTTTTCTGCAACATCGGCGACAAGATCGAAATCGACACGCGCACGAACGAATATCGCAGCCGCGCGTAAATGAAGTAAGCGAACGTCCATGCGCGGCGCATTTCGATGCGCGGAATGCATGCATGGCGGATCGTATGAAGAAAGCGCCCCTCGGGGCGCTTTTTCTTTTTCGTCCGAACGTGTATGTTTGAGCCTGCCGCGGGAATTCTTACCGGTTCATGCGCACAAACGTACAAACTTGTAGGTTGATGGAGCGCTCGAAGCGACCGCATCTGGCGCGTCGTCGAGCGCAATATCGACCGTGGCACGGTTTCTGCTGTGAGGGAAGCGCAAGCGTTAGGCACTTTTCCCTTCACTGGAGGAACACGATGAACAACGACATTGCTGAAGGCAAGTGGAAGCAAATGGTTGGCAAGGCCAAGGCCGCCTGGGGCGAGTTGACCGACGACGAGCTCATCAAGGCCGAAGGCCGCGCCGATCGCCTCGCCGGTCTGATCCAGGAGAAGTACGGCAAGACGCGCGACGAAGCGGAGCTGGAAGTGCGCCGCTGGTTCGACGCGAACCGTCCGTTCGATTAACGTCGATCAACGTTGATTAGCGTCGATTAACGTCGACTAACGGATTCCGGGGCACGGCCGACGCGGTTGCCCACTTGCGGCTCGTACGGGGGTTGCGCGCATGTCGGATAACCCGCTTCCGGCGTGCTCGTGGAATTATTGGACGGACGCCGGCGGCCCGCTGCCCGGCCGCGCCGTCGCGCCCCCGATCTGGCGCAGCACAACTGGAAGGACCGGAATGAATAACCCGATTCGAGACATTTCGGTGATCTCGGTGACATCTTTCGTATCGTGCCGCGCCGATGCGCGCCGCGACGCCGTCCGCCGGGCAGCCGCCTCGCGGGCGCTGCCCGCGCGCAACCGCGCTCATCCGTAAGCCTATCGCCATGCCCCACGCGCTGATTGTCGAAGACGATCCCAATAGCCTGTCCGGCCTTTCCGCGATCCTGTCCGCCGACGGGTTTTCCGTCGACACGGCGGCCACGCTCGCCGAGGCGCGCGCCGCGCTCGCCCGCTTTATCCCCGACGTCGTGCTCGTCGACCTGAATCTGCCCGACGGCGGCGGTCTCGAACTGCTCCCTCACCTGCCCGCGCAGCCGCCCGGCGGCGCGCTGCCCGTGATCGTGATGACCGGCAACGCCACGGTCGAAAGCGCGATCGAAGGGCTGCGCCACGGCATCTGGGACTACCTGCTCAAGCCGGTCAACATTCCGCGCCTGCGCAGCCTGCTCGCGCGCATTCCGCGCCCGTACGAACTGACGGAGGAAGTTCGCGCACTGCGCTCGACGCTGCGCGAACTGGGGCGCTTCGGCCCGATGCTCGGGCGCAGCAACGCGATCCAGCATGTCTACGACGCGCTCGAACAACTCGCGCCCACTGAGTCCGCCATTTTGATCCACGGCGAACCCGGCACGGGCAAGGAAGTGACGGCTCGCACGCTGCATCAATTGAGCCGCCGCCGCAAGGGACCGTTCGTGCTCTGCGACGCGCGCTCGCTCGTTGCCGAAACCGCGAGCGGGCGGCCGCTCGCGAGCGTGCTGTTCGGCCACGAGCGCGGCGCGTTCGCGGGCGCCGAGCAGCGCGAGCCCGGTCTCGTCGATCAGGCGAGCGGCGGCACCCTCTTTATCGACGAACTCACGGAGTTGCCGCGCGAGCAGCAGGAAGCGCTGCTGCGCGCGCTCGACTCGCAAACCTTCATGCGCGTGGGCGGCAGCAGCGAAGTCGGCACCGACTTCCGCCTGATCGCCGCCACGCGCGCGACGCCGCGCGACGCCGTGCGCCAGGGCGCGCTGCACGAGGATTTGTGGATGCGTCTGGACGCGGCCTCGATCCTGCTGCCGCCGCTGCGCGAGCGCGACGACGACGCGGCGCTGCTCGCGACCGCCTGCATCGACGAATTGAACCGCCAGGCGCACTCGCCCGGCACGAACGGCGCGGGCGGCGCGAACAGCACTGGCGCCTCGACGCGGCTGATTTCGCCGTCGTTCGTGCGCGAATGCCTCGCCTACGACTGGCCGGGCAACGTGCGCGAACTGCACGAGCGCGTGAAGCGCGCGTGGAACGCGTCGGGCGAAGTGGTGGAAACGCTGTACGCCGAGGAGGCCAACGGCTCGGGCGCTCGCGACGTGAACGGCGGGCGCGTGCAGGTGACGGTGGGCACGCCGCTCGCCGACGTCGAGGAAATGCTGATTCGCGCGACGCTCGATGCCGTGGGCGGCACGCGCCACCGCGCGGCGTCGCTGCTCGGCATCAGTCCGAAAACGCTTTACAACAAGCTCCAGCGCATGCGTCTCAACTGAGATCGCGGTTCGGGCGAGGTTCGGGCGAGGTTCGAGCGAGATTCGGGCTAAATTCGGCACATTCAGACGCAGACGAAAAAGCGGGCCTTCCTGACGAAAGGCCCGCTTTTTTTATCGCGGCGGTACGGTACGTTGCGTTCCGGCGCTCAGGCCAGCACGGAACGCAGCAACGCCTGCGCTTCGATATAGCCCGGATCGGCCACGAGCTTGTTCCAGCGCTGCGCCTTGCCGCGCCCGCTCATGCGCTTGATGCGCTGCGCCGACGCTTTCGGCGAGCGCCGCGGCTCGCCCGCTCGCAATGCGTCCAGCACCTTTTCGGCTTCGTGCGGCTGGTTGCAGATCAGCACCATGTCGCAGCCCGCCTCGAGCGCCGCGCGCGCGCCTTCGGCAAGCGTGCCGCCCTGGCGCGCCGCTTCCATCGAAAGATCGTCGCTGAAGATCGCGCCCGTGAAGCGCAAGCGCTTGCGCAGAATGTCCTCCACCCAGATGCGCGAGAAGCCGGCCGGCTTCGTATCGACCTTTGGATAGATCACGTGGCCCGGCATCACCGCCGCGAGCGAAAGGCCGAGCCAGTCGTACGGCAGCGCGTCCTCGCCGAGGATCGATTCGAGCGGCCGCTCGTCCACCGGCACCGCGACGTGCGAGTCGGCGGTCGCGAAACCATGTCCCGGAAAATGCTTGCCGCAGTTCGCCATGCCCGCGAGCGAAAGACCGTGGTTGAGGCTCTTGGCGAGCAGCGTGACCACGCGCGGGTCGCGGTGAAACGCGCGGTCGCCCACGACTTTCGACTGCCCGTAACCGAGATCGAGCACCGGCGTGAAGCTCAGGTCGATGCCGCACGCGCGCAATTCGCTCGCGAGAATGTAGCCCACGGCCGTCGCGAGCTTGGTCGCGAGCAGCACGTCCTTGTCCCACAGCGCGCCGATGCGGCCCATCGCGGGCAGCACCGTGAAGCCGTCGGTGCGAAAGCGCTGCACGCGGCCGCCCTCGTGGTCGACGGCGATCAACAGGTCGTCGCGCACGGCGCGAATGGCGTCGGTGAGCGCGACGAGCTGCGCGCGATTTTCGTAGTGGCGCGCGAACAGGATCACGCCGCCGGTCATGGGATGCGCGAGACGGCGCACGTCGTCGTCGGTCAGCGTCGTGCCGACCACGTCGAGCATGACCGGTCCGGGAAGAGTCTTCATCGGTCGAACAGGTGAAATCGGTTGAGTGAGATGCCGCGGCGCGCGGCTTTCGTTGTGTCCGCGCCGCCGGTCAGCGACTGGTTTCGGCGACGACGAACGATACCGCGTAGTCGTGCTCGTCGGTGATCGTCACGTGCGCCGTGATGCCGCGCTCGTCGAGCCATTGCGCGAGCGCGCCGGAGGCGACGATCACGGGGCGGCCGCTACGCTCGTTGAGCGTCTGCATGGCGCGCCAGGTCATCGGCATGCGCATGCCGAGCCCGATCGCCTTCGAGAACGCTTCCTTCGCGGAAAAGCGCGTGCATAGATACGCGAGGCCGCGCGCCGCCGAACGCGCCTTGCGCGCCTCGTACACCGCGAGTTCCTCCGGGCCGAGCACGCGCGGCGCGAAGCGGCCGTTGGTGCGCTCCATGACCGCCGCGACGCGGCTCACCTGGATGATGTCGGTGCCGATACCGTAGATCGCCATGAGATGTCCGTCGGTGATTGATGAAAGCGCGTGGCGCCGGCCAGGCGGCGGGCGCGACGGCTATCCGCGCTGCGAGGAAAGGCGCGCGGCGACCATGATCGCCTTCATTTCGCGCACCGCATTTTCCCAGCCCGCGAAGACCGCATGCGCCACGATCGCATGGCCGATGTTCAGTTCGACGATGCCTTCGACGGCCGCGATCTGCTGCACGTTCGTGTAGTGCAGGCCGTGGCCCGCGTTGACCTTCAGACCGAGGCTGTTGCCCGCGTTCACGCCCGTCACCACGCGCTCGAATTCGCGCGCCTGCTCGCTCGCGTCGCGCGCTTCGGCGTAGCGGCCCGTGTGCAGTTCGATCACGGGCGCACCCGCTTCGTGGGCGGCGCGAATCTGCGTTTCGTCCGGGTCGATGAACAGCGAGACGCGGCAGCCCGCATCGGCAAGCTGGCGGCACGCGGCCGCGACCGCATCGAAATGCCCCGCAACGTCGAGACCGCCTTCGGTCGTCAATTCCTCGCGCTTTTCCGGCACGAGGCAAACGTCGTGCGGCTGAATTTCGCACGCGATGTCGAGCATCTCGCTCGTCACCGCGCATTCGAGATTCATGCGCGTTTTCAGTTGCGGCCGCAGCGCGCGCACGTCGGCGTCGACGATATGGCGGCGATCCTCGCGCAGATGCAGCGTGATGGCGTCGGCGCCCGCTTCCTCGGCAAGCAGCGCCGCGCGGATCGGATCGGGATAAGCCGTGCCGCGCGCATTGCGCAGCGTGGCCACGTGGTCGATGTTCACGCCGAGGTCGATCACGTTGGGCGAAGTCAGAAAGAAGCTCATAGGTTCTGCAAGTCGATCAGGATCTGGCGCGTCGCGAGCGGCGTGCCGCCGAGGTAGGTGTTCAGCAAAAAGCGCATGAGGGCCTTGCTCTGCGCCACGGTTTGAGGCCGATGGTAATCGTCCTCCTCCATGTCGAGCAACGTCTGTCCGGCAAGCACGGGCCACTGCGCGGGCCATTCGTCGGACGCTTCGCGCACGCCGCGCTCGGGATCGAACACATAGCGCCCTTCGGCCACCACGCTCTTGCGCGCGACGGTGCGATTGAGCGCGAGCGCGTAGCCGGTTTCACGCAGCAGCACGCGCTCGAACGAGCGCAACACCTGCACGGGCGGCTCATCGTGCGCGAGGCGCGTGAGCGTGACGACGTAATGGCGAAAGAGCGCCGGATGCGCGTCTTCGCGCGCGAGGAATTTGACGAGCAGTTCGTTGGCGTAGAAGCCGCATAGCAGCGCGTCGCCGGTGAGCGGCAACATGCCGCCGACCCATTCGGCGCCGGTGAGCGTGCGCACCTCGCCCTTGCCCGTCCATGAAAGCGTGAGCGGCTGGAAGGTTTGCAGCACGCCGCGCAGCGCCGAATGCGGGCGCTTGGCGCCCTTCGCCACGAGCGCGACGCGGCCGTGATCGCGTGTGAGCACGTCGATGATGAGGCTGGTTTCGCGGTACGGATAGCTGTGCAGCACGAAGGCGGGCTGCTCGGCGACGCGGTAATCGGGCGTCGCGCTGCGCGAGGCGCGCGGCAATTGCGAGCGCGCCGTGGTTTTGCGCGCCGCGCGCGGTTCGGCGCGGCCTTCGAGCGTGGCGTCGGCGTTTTCGCTCATCGCGTCGCGCCCCGCGACGGATCCGCCGGAAAGCCCGGTCGCAGACCCAGCGGCGGACTTGCCCGCGGACTTGCCGCGCTTGATCGAGGCGGGCGGCTTGACGGCGCGCGGGCGCACTGCCTCCTCATCGCCCGACTCTTCGAAGCGTGCATCCGGGCGCGCGCCGGACCGCGCCGGCGCCGACGCATCGTCCGTGGGCCAATCGTCATGCACGGTTGCGGCGGCGCCTTCGCTCATGGTCGGTCCGCGGCGCTTACTCGTAGCCGTAGGCGCGCAGGCCGGCTTCGTTGTCGGCCCAGCCGCTTTTCACCTTCACGAAGGTTTCCAGATAGACGGGACCGTCGAAAAGCTTCTCCATGTCGAGACGCGCTTCGGTGCTGATCTGCTTGAGCTTCGCGCCCTTCTGGCCGATCACCATCGCCTTTTGCGTGTCGCGCTCGACGAGAATGGTCGCGAAAACGCGGCGCAGCCGCCCTTCCTGCTCGAACTTGTCGATCAGCACGGTGCTCGTGTACGGCAGTTCGTCGCCGGTCCAGCGAAACACCTTTTCGCGCAGGATCTCGGCGGCCAGAAAGCGTTCGCTGCGGTCGGTGAGGTCGTCCTCGCCGTAAATCGGCTCGCCTTCGGGCAGGTACGGCTTGAGCGTCGCGAGCAGACGCTTGATGTCGTCGGGATTTTTCGCCGAAAGCGGCACGATCTCGCGGAATTCGCGCAGCGCCTGCACTTGCTGGATGAACGGATAGAGCGTGTCCTTGTCGTTCACGCGGTCGATCTTGTTGGCGATCAGGATCGTGGGCGCGCCGGGCGGAATCAGGTCGAGCACCTTCTGGTCGTCGGGGCCGAACTTGCCCGCTTCGATCACGAACAGCACGGCATCGACGGAACTGAGCGTGGAGGTCACCGCACGATTGAGCGAACGGTTGAGCGCCGTGCTGTGACGCGTCTGGAAGCCGGGGGTATCAACGAAGATGTACTGCGCGTCTTCGGTCGTGTTGATGCCGGTGATGCGGTGGCGCGTGGTTTGCGCCTTGCGCGACGTGATGCTGATCTTCTGGCCGACCAGCGCGTTCATCAGCGTGGATTTGCCGACGTTCGGACGGCCGACGATCGCGACCATGCCGCAACGAAAACCGGCAGGAGTGGAAGTGGGTGCGTTCATGATCGGATCGGGAGAGAAAAACGGGAGGCGCGCTCGCGGCGCGCCAGATTGAAATCAGTGGCCGGCATCGGCCGCGCGCACGGGAATCGCCGCGCCGGCATCGGCGTCGCCTTCGGTGCGCGTTTCATGGCGGGCTTCGCCCCTGTCGGCGCGCTCGTGCGTGTCGCGTGCTTCGCGCGTTTCGCGGGAATCGCGTGCCTCGGCCGCCGTGTCGCGATGACGTTGCGGCGCGCGCTCGCCCGCGGCAACTTCGGCACGTTCGACGGCGCGCAGCGGCGCTTCGGACCTGGGCGCGCCGGAGCGATGACCGATCGACGCGGCCGAAGGCACGCCGTCGACGCTCGCCGACTTGTCCTTTTCCGCCGGACGCTCCACGTGCGCCGCGCGAATCACGGCCAGCGGCGCGGCGGCTTGCGCAGCGTGAGCGGCAGCCTGCTGGCCACCTTGAGCGGCGGCCGGCGGTGCAGCCTGGGCGCGTTCGGCGCCTTCGTCGGCGGCAGCCGGCGCGCTCGTGGCATGCAGGACCGGGCGCTCCGCCCTCGCCTCGCCGCGCGCGGCGCGCTCGCGCCGTTCGGGCGTGCGCAGGTCCAGCGCGCCTTGCACGCCCGTTACGCCGGGCACCACCTCGGGTTCCAGTTTGGGCGCGCGGGCGCCCTTCGAGCGGCGCGGCTTCGCCGCCAGCGCGGGCGCCGCGGCCATTACCTCGTCGAGGGCCTTTTTCGCGGCGGCCTGCTCGGCCGCGCGACGGCTCGCGCCCGAACCCGACACCTTCACGTCGAGCTTGGGCACCGTGCATTCGACTTCGAACTGCTGATTGTGCGCCGCACCATGCGTGGCGACGACCGTGTACGTCGGCAGCGCGATCTTGTGGCCTTGCAGATATTCCTGGAGCAGCGTTTTCGAATCCTTGCCGAGCGTGCGCGGGTCGATGTGATCGAGAATCGGCACGTACAGACGCTTGATGACGGTCTGCGCGGCATCGAAGCCGCCGTCGAGGAAGATCGCGCCGAAAATCGCCTCGAGCGCATCGGCCAGAATCGAAGGACGGCGAAAACCGCCGCTGCGCAGCTCGCCCTCGCCCAGCCGCAAGCCGTCGGCAATATTCAGGGCCTGAGCAATTTCGTAAAGCGACTGCTGCTTGACAAGATTCGCGCGCACGCGTGACAGGTCGCCTTCGTCCAGCTTGCTAAAACGTTGGAACAATAGCGCGGCCACCGCGCAATTCAGGACCGAATCGCCGAGGAATTCGAGGCGTTCGTTATGCGTGGCACTGTGACTGCGATGCGTTAAAGCCTGGCGCAACAATTCCGCATTGCGAAATTCATAGCGCAAACGGCTTTCCAACGGAGATAGAGGCATGGGGAGAGTATAACGCGCCCGCCGCCCCGGGCGAAAACGCGGGACGGCGGGCGAAAAACCACTACGAAGCGACGTTACCGGCGATTATTCAAGTGGCGCGCGAACAATCTGCGCGCCACTCGAACCGGATCGCGCGCCACGTTACTCGAACGAACCGATACGCTTGAGGCTGCTGAAGTTCATCCAGATGAAGAACGCGCGGCCGACGATGTTCGCGTCGGGCACGAAGCCCCAGTAGCGGCTGTCCGCACTGTTGTCGCGATTGTCGCCCATCATGAAGTAGTGGCCCGGCGGCACCTTGCAGATTTCGCCGCGCTCGTTGTACTGACAGTTGTCGCGATACGGATAATCTTCGGCGCCCACCACGAACGGCGGCACCGCGGGATTGTTCAGGATGTTGTTCTTGCGGCCGTTGCCCAGGTCTTCGGTGAACTGCTTCGCGTAGCCGATGCGCTCTTCGTCGAAGTAATCGCCTTGCGGCACTTCGGGCACGGGCTTGCCGTTGATCGTGAGCTGTTTGTCCTGATAGGCGACCACGTCGCCCGGCAGGCCGATCACGCGCTTGATGTAGTCGACCGACTCGTCCTTCGGATAACGGAACACCACCACGTCGCCGCGTTCGAGCGGACGGCCCTGCGTGATCTTCGTGTTCGTGATCGGCAGGCGAATGCCGTAGTCGAACTTGTTCACGAGGATGAAGTCGCCGACGAGCAGCGTGGGCACCATCGAACCCGACGGAATCTTGAACGGCTCGACCACGAACGAGCGCACGAGAAACACGACCAGAATCACGGGGAAAAAGCTCGCCGTGTATTCGAGCCACCACGGCTGCCGCAGCTTGTCGTTGCGCAGCTTCTGACGCGTTTGCGCGGCGTTTTCGTCGGCGAAGCGCTCGCCCACGCGCGCTTGCTGCTGGTCGTAGTCAGCGACGGCCGCATCGGCGGCGAGACGCCGGCGCGGCGTGAAAACCAGTTTGTCCGCCACCCATGCAACGCCCGTCAAAACGACGAGCACAAAAAGAATCAGCGCAAAATTCATGTAGAGGTCCGTTGTGCGGCTTATTTGCGTAACTTATTTGTCTTCGACACGAAGGATGGCGAGGAAGGCCTCTTGCGGAATTTCGACCGAGCCGACCTGCTTCATGCGCTTCTTGCCTTCCTTTTGCTTTTCGAGAAGCTTCTTCTTGCGCGTGATGTCGCCGCCGTAGCACTTGGCCAGCACGTTCTTGCGCAGCGCCTTGATGTTCTCGCGCGCGATGATGTGCGCGCCGATGGCCGCCTGAATGGCCACGTCGTACATCTGGCGCGGAATGATCTCGCGCATCTTCGCCGCCACTTCGCGGCCGCGATATTGCGACTGCGAACGGTGAACGATGATCGAGAGCGCGTCGACCTTGTCGCCGTTGATCAGCATGTCGACCTTCACCACGTCCGAGCTGCGATATTCCTTGAACTCGTAGTCCATCGACGCATAACCGCGCGACACCGACTTCAGCCGGTCGAAGAAGTCGAGCACGATTTCCGCCATCGGAATTTCGTACGTGAGCTGCACCTGACGGCCGTGATACTGCATGTTGATCTGCGAGCCGCGCTTTTGCGTACACAGCGTGATGACCGAGCCCACGTAATCCTGCGGCATGTACAGGTTCACGGTCACGATCGGCTCGCGAATCTCGGCGATCTTCGAGGGCTCCGGCATCTTGGCCGGGTTCTCGACCTTGATCTGCGTGCCGTCGGCCTGCACCACTTCGTACACCACGGTCGGCGCCGTGGTGATGAGGTCCATGTCGAACTCGCGCTCGAGACGCTCCTGCACGATTTCCATGTGCAAGAGACCGAGGAAGCCGCAACGGAAACCGAAACCGAGCGCCTGCGACACTTCCGGCTCGTATTGCAGCGAGGCGTCGTTGAGCTTGAGTTTCTCGAGCGATTCGCGCAGCGCGTCGTACTGGTTCGCCTCGACCGGATAAAGACCCGCGAACACCTGCGGCTTCACTTCCTTGAAGCCCGGCAGCGGTGCTTCGGCGGGCCGGGTCGCATGCGTGACGGTATCGCCCACCTTGGTGGCGGCGAGTTCCTTGATGCCCGCGATGATGAAGCCCACCTGCCCCGCCGAGAGCGATTCCAGGTTGCGCGACTTCGGCGAGAACACGCCCACGTGCTCGACCGGGTACTGCGCGCCGGTCGCCATCAGCTTGATCTTGTCCTTCGGACGCAGCGTGCCGTTGACGATGCGCACGAGCATCACCACGCCCACGTAGTTGTCGAACCACGAGTCGATGATGAGCGCCTGCAACGGCGCTTCCGGGTTGCCCTTGGGCGGCGGCACCCCGGCGATCAGCGCTTCGAGCACGTCGTCCACGCCGAGGCCGGTTTTCGCGCTGCATCGCGTGGCGTCGGTCGCGTCGATGCCGATCACGTCCTCGATTTCGGCGATGGCGTTTTCGGGGTTGGCGGCGGGCAGGTCGATCTTGTTGAGCACCGGCACGACTTCCACGCCGAGTTCGATCGCCGTGTAGCAGTTCGCCACGGTTTGCGCTTCCACGCCCTGGCTCGCGTCCACCACCAGCAGCGCGCCCTCGCACGCGGAAAGCGAACGGCTCACTTCATACGAGAAGTCGACGTGGCCCGGCGTGTCGATCAGGTTCAGGTTGTAGACCTTGCCGTCGCGCGCCTTGTACGAAAGCGCGGCGGTCTGTGCCTTGATCGTGATGCCGCGCTCGCGCTCGAGATCCATCGAGTCGAGTACCTGCGATTCCATTTCGCGGTCGGAAAGACCGCCGCAAATCTGGATGATGCGATCGGCGAGCGTCGACTTGCCATGGTCGATGTGCGCAATGATCGAGAAGTTACGAATATGATCCATTCAGTGCCGATCAAGCGAAAAAGGCGCGCCGCAACGTAGCTGAGCACGCCTTGTAAACAGATGAAAAACCGAACTATTTTAGCCGAAAAGGGGTGCGCCCGGCGAACCGTCGCATGAAGCGCGCTTCGGCAAGCCGTTACGGCGGCGCTTTTTACGGCCCGCTTTCGGGTGCGCCGGCGCTCAAACCCAGGGCGGCGCGCACCCGCGCCTCGTCGAGCCGGTAGTGACATAGCTCGACGCCGTCGCAAAGCAGCACCGGCACGAGTTCGTCGTAGCGCGCGACGAGCGCAGGGTCGGAGTCGACATCGACCACGTCGAGCCGCGCGCCCGCCGCCGCGGCCAGCGGCGCCAGCGCCGCGCGCATCTCCTCGCAGAGGTGACACCACGCGCGACCGTACAGCACCAGATGCGCGCTCGCGCGCTGCACCGGCGGCTGAACGGCCGAAGGGGTGCGCACGCTTACTTCTGGCCCGGCGCGCGCGGGCGGATCGGCACGAACTGCGTGTTGTCGCCGCGCCGCACGAGCACCGCCACCATCTTTTGCGGATCGAGATGCGAGGTCACGTCCTGGAACTGCTTCGCGTTCGTGATGTCGGTGTCGCCCACGCGCAGGATGATGTCGCCCTTCTGCAAACCGGCCCGCGCGGCGGGACCGTCCGCCGAGTCGACCAACGCGCCGCCCTTGATCTTGAGCTGCGCCATCTGGTCGGCCGGCACGTCCACCACCGCGAGACCGAGCGCATTCGACGGACGCGGCTTGGGCTCCGGCGCCTTGCGCTGGTCCGCTTTCGCGGTTTTGTCCGACTGCATTTCGACGACCGTGATGGGCAGATCGCGCGTCGCGCCCTTGCGCCAGATCGTGATGGTCGCCCTGGTACCCGGCTTCGTGTCGCCGACCATGCGCGGCAGGTCGGTGGCGGCATCGACCGGCTGGCCGTTGAACTTCAGGATGATGTCGCCCGGCTGGATACCCGCCTTTTCGGCCGGGCCGCCCGGCTCGACGCTCGACACCAGCGCGCCCTGCGCCTTCGGCAAGCCGAGCGAATCGGCCACGTCCTTCGTCACTTCGCCGATCGCCACGGCAATACGCCCGCGCGTGACCTTGCCGCTCGTCTTGAGCTGATCGGCCACGCGCATTGCCTCGTCGATCGGAATCGCGAACGAAATGCCCATGAAACCGCCCGTGCGGCTGTAAATCTGCGAGTTGATGCCGATCACCTCGCCCTGCATGTTGATGAGCGGGCCGCCCGAATTGCCGGGGTTCACGGCCACGTCGGTCTGGATGAACGGCAGGTAGTCGCCCGTGTCGCGCCCCTTCGCGCTCACGATGCCGGCCGTCACCGTATTTTCGAGCCCGAACGGCGAGCCGATGGCGACGACCCATTCGCCCACGCGCACCTTGTTCGAATCGCCCATCGTCACGGCGGGCAGATTGCTCGCCTGAATCTTCACCACGGCCACGTCGGTGCGGTCGTCCACGCCGATCAGCTTCGCCTTGAATTCGCGCTTGTCGGTGAGCGTGACGTAAATGCTGTCCGCGTCGTCCACCACATGCGCGTTGGTCATGACGTAGCCGTCGCTCGACAGAATGAAGCCCGAGCCCACGCCGCTGCTTTGCTCGGAGTCGCTGCCGCTGTCCGGGCCGGAATCCCCGCCCTGACCGCCCTGGCCGCCGCCTTGACCGCCTTGCCCGCCGCGCGGCGACTGGCCGCCGTCCTGCGGACTTTGCGGAAGCGGAATGCCGAAGAAGCGGCGGAAGAATTCCGACATGTCGCCGTTGTCCATGCCCGGCGGCAAGCCGCGCTGCGAAAGCGAAACGCGCGTGGTCGTGCGGATATTGACGACGGATGGCCCCACTTTGTCCACGAGGTCGGCAAAATCGGGCAAATTGGCGGCCGGCGCCGCCGATGCCGCATGCGGCGCGAACGGCAGGCAAGCCGCCACGACCGCGGCCGCGAAGAATTTGCGCAGCGGGAGAATCGTCATATCGAAGTCAGCCGAAGGAAGGGGTTACCTGGGAGCCTTGTATTCTATGGCAGACGCGAATTGCTGCAACGTGGCCTGGGGCACTTCGCCCAGCAATGTGATGAAGTAATCGCCGCTGCGCTTCACGAGAACGTGCGTGGCGCCGTTGCTGCCCGAGCCTTCCTTGCGGCTGTTATGCTCGACGGGCTCGACAAAGATCGAGATGGCGGAGAGGCCGTCCGAGAACACGGCCTGATCGACGGGAATGGGCGGCTCGTTCGGATCGCGCGCGGCCATCGGGCGGCGCAGTTCGCGAATCTTGCGGAAACCCGGCACGGCCGCGCCGAACGACCAGCCTTGCGATTCCATGTCGACGGTTTCGAGCGGCGGGCGCACCACGGTCCAGCCCGCCGTGCTGCGCATGCCGTTGACGATCGGCGTCTTGTCGCCCGCGAGACCGGTGCCGATGCGCACCTGTGTGAACGCCAGTTGCTGAAGCACCTGGCCATTCGACGGATCGAGCATTTGCGAGCGCAGCAGCAGGCCCGTCTTTGCGTCGGCCCATAGCTTGTAGGCGAAGCGGAAATTGTCCTTCGGATCGAGCTCGATCACCTGGCTGTCGATACCGGCCACGCGGTCGGTGCCCAGCATCTTCGGCTCGTACACCGCCAGCACCTGCTCGCCGCTCGTGGAGAGCAACGCCGGAAAGGCGTCCTTGTTCTGACGCTTTTCGACGACCAGCAGCTTGCGCTCGGGCACGAACGTGTAGAGATCGTCGTTGTGGCGCAGCATCTTGCGCGGCTTGCCGTCCAGGCTTTCGAGCTGCTCGTACTCGCCGTCGGTTTTGCTGGCGTAATGGGAAATGCGCGACGACTGCACGAACGCGCCGCGCTGATAAACGAACGTGCCTTCGTAATTTTGCTGCTGGGCAGCCTGCTGGATGCGATCGAGAAGCTGCGCGGCGTTCTGGCGCGCGGCGGGATCGGCCGCCGCCGGCCCGCCTTGCGCGTGAGCCTGCGGAGCGGCGGACAGCGCGGTGAACATTACGACTGCGCAGCACAGGAATGCCGGCAACCGCCCCCAGATTGTCGTTTTATTCAACCGCGATGTCTGCATCAAGCTTATTGGCCTTGCGTGGTAAGGGCGGCCGAACGGATATACGGCATGGAATCCGACATGACCGGCTGCTGCGCGAATTGCTGATGCGCTTCGAGGTACGCGTCGAGCTGGGCGTCGCGGATGATGTTCGCGTCCTGGCCGCCGGTGGCCGCCGCCGGCACGGTGTTGAGCGCCACGCGCTGCACGCCATCGCCCTGCTGCACGGCGGCGATTTGCGGCGCGCCGGCCATGCCGGCGCCATGCATCTGCGGCATGACGATCCAGGTCAGCGTCGCGGCCGCGGCGGCAACGGCCAGCGACGGCACGACGCGGCGGCGCAGCGCGAGAATGCGGCCCACGCGCTGATGGCGTTCGTTACGCTCGCTGCCGCCCGCGATCGCGGCCGGCGCGAGCAAGTGCGGCTCGGCTTCCAGACGCGCGGCGAAACCCGACAGGAACGTGCGGCTCGCGGCCTGGCTCAGCGCCAGGTCGTCGGAACGCAGCACGTCGCCGATCAGGTGATAGTCCGCCCACGCCGCACGGCCCTCCCGATCGAACTCCGTGAAATTCGCGTTCGGCTGCCCCGCAGCCAACCACTCGCCGTCGACGATGGCGGACAGACGCTCGCCGCGCGAGCTTGATTCCGATTGCATCGAGACCGACCCCATGATGCTCCCCAATTCCCTGAAGACGCGTTCAGCGCCTCAAATAGTGACACCAACCAGGTGAAAAGCGTCGCTGCCCGTCGCAACGCTGGCTCCTGCCCTACCAGCGCTTGCCTTCCGGTGTGTCCAGCAGCGGACGCAATTTTGCCGCAATGGCTTCCCGAGCGCGGAAAATTCTCGATCTGACGGTGCCGATGGGGCAATCCATCATTTCGGCGATTTCCTCGTAGCTCAACCCTTCGATTTCCCGAAGCGTGATGGCGGTGCGCAACTCTTCCGGCAAAACCGCCATCGCAGCATTGACCGTCTGAGCGATCTGCTTGCTCATCAACATCGACTCGGGCGTGTTGATATCCCTTAGTTGATCGGCGTCCGAGAAAGTTTCCGCTTCTTCGGCGTCCGCTTCCGTCGAAGTCGGGGCTCGCCGGCCCTGGGTCGCAAGGTAGTTCTTCGCCGTATTGACGGCAATTCGGTACAACCACGTATAGAAAGCCGATTCCCCGCGAAACTGCGGCAACGCCCGATAAGCCTTGATGAACGCGTCCTGGGCCACATCCTCGACCTCGGCGGGGTCCCGCACGAGACGCGAGATCAGCCGGATGATCTTGCGGTGGTATTTCGAGACCAGAAGCTCGAACGCGGCTTTATCGCCTTTTTGGACGCGCTCGACCAGAACCTGATCAATTTCTTTTTCGCTCACCTGAAATCCGTTAGCTCATAAGTAGACGCGGGGGCACCATTGTAGCGTCCCCGCCACCGCGCGACGTTACGTGCGTAATCGCGGTTACAGTCGTTACAGGGAGCAATCAGTGTCCGGCGGCGCTGCGGGCGCGCACGGCAAGCAGGCGGAAGGTTTCGCGCGAAACGGAATCGGCGGCGATCAGCAGCGTCGTGCGGCGCGCGCCCGTCTCCACCACGAGGGCGAGCAGCCAGCCGCCGCATTGCGACGCACCCGCGATCCGGCCCGCGGCCAGGCGCACGCCGTCATGCGACCACGCGCTGAGCGAATCGGCCCCGATTTCGAGAAATGCCGCTTGGCGACGCTGCCGGCGCAGCGCGGCGAGCGCCCCCGCGGCAAGAACCGCAAGCGCGGGAGGACACGCACGCCAGGCGCCCAGCCACGGCGCGAGCGTCGAATAGACCGCCAGAACGGCGAATGCGAGCATCGCGCCAACGAGCAATTGCAACGCGAGCGAACGGCGCAGGGAGAAACGCGGCACGCCGGCGTGCCGCGCGAAAGCAGGATTACGGCAGGCCGACGCGTGCACGAGGTGCGAAAGCGCCGGCGCGGCCGCCGTCTTGTTAACGGGAATCAAGCGTGACGCTTGAAAACCAACGTGCCGTTGGTGCCGCCGAACCCGAACGAGTTCTTCAGCGCGACGTCGATATTCATGTCCCGCGCGGTGTTCGCGCAGTAATCCAGGTCGCACTCGGGGTCCTGGTTGAAGATGTTGATCGTCGGCGGCGACACCTGGTTATGCACGGCCAGCACCGTGAACACCGATTCCAGCCCGCCCGCGCCGCCCAGCAGGTGGCCCGTCATCGACTTGGTCGAGTTCACGACGATTTCCTTCGCGTGGTCGCCGAACGCGCGCTTGATCGCCGTGGTTTCCGCGAGGTCGCCAAGCGGCGTGGACGTGCCATGGGCGCTGAGCCAGTTCACTTCGTTCGCGTTCACGCCCGCGTTCTTCATCGCCGCGATCATGCAGCGGCGCGCGCCGTCGCCGTCTTCCAGCGGCGCCGTCATGTGGTAGGCGTCGCCGCTCATGCCGTAGCCGCCGATTTCCGCGTAGATCTTCGCGCCGCGCGCCTTCGCGTGCTCGTATTCCTCGAGCACCATCACGCCCGCGCCCTCGCCGAGCACGAAGCCGTCGCGGTCCTTGTCCCACGGACGGCTCGCCGTTGCCGGGTCGTCGTTGCGCTGCGAGAGCGCGCGCGCCGCCGCGAAGCCGCCGATGCCGAGCGGCGAAACGGTGGATTCCGCGCCGCCCGCGATCATCACGTCGCAGTCGCCGTATTCGATCAGGCGCGACGCTTCGCCGATGCAGTGCAGGCCGGTCGTGCATGCCGTGACCATCGCCAGATTCGGGCCCTTGAGGCCGAACTTGATCGACAGATGGCCCGAGATCATGTTGATGATCGAGGCCGGCACGAAGAACGGCGAAATGCGGCGCGGGCCGCGGTTGAGCAGCTCGGTTTGCGTGACTTCGATCATCGGCAGGCCGCCGATGCCCGAGCCCACGTTCACGCCAATGCGCTCGGCGTTCGCTTCGGTGACTTCGAGGCCGCTGTCCTTGATCGCCTGCATGCCCGCGGCAATGCCGTAATGGATGAACGTATCCATGTGGCGCGCTTCTTTCGCGGGAAGGTATTCCTCGATGTTGAAACCCTTCACTTCGCCCGCGAAACGCGTGGAGAAGTTCGTGGCGTCGAACTTCGTGATATTGGCGATGCCGGACTTCCCGGCGACCAGATTGGCCCAGCCGTCGGCAACATTATTGCCAACAGGCGAAATCAGCCCCAGGCCTGTAACGACAACTCGACGACGGCTCACGGTAACCCCTTTTCCATAGATGACAAAAACAAAAGCCACAGAGGCCACAGGAAATGCTCCTGTGAGCCCTGTGGCTAGTTGACCGGCAGATGCCGCGCAGCGAATGCGGCGGGCGTATGCGGTTTCACTGGCGAGCGTCCTTCACGGACCGCGGCGCGACCTTGCGATGCGCGCGGACCGGGCGGGATAGAGTCGCTGAATGCCGAACTCAGGCCTTGACGTTCGCGCGAGCGTAGTCGATCGCTTGCTGAACGGTCGTGATCTTTTCGGCTTCCTCGTCCGGGATTTCCATGCCGAATTCGTCTTCGAGGGCCATCACCAGTTCGACGGTGTCGAGCGAGTCGGCGCCCAGATCGTTCACGAACGAAGCTTCGTTCTTGATTTCGGCTTCGGCGACGCCCAGTTGTTCGGCGACGATCTTCTTGACGCGCTGTTCGATGTTGTCCATTACCCCTCCAAGGGAAAAAAGTTAGCTCATGAATGCGAGTGCGCGCATTTTATCAGGTTTGACCTGGCAGAAAAGCGGCGCTCAAAGTTCCGGGAAGGCCACCCACGGCGGTATTGCTGACACGAAATTACCTGACTCAAGTTAGCGGGTAGTTCGCGCCGCGGATAGTACCCCAAACCGGTTAAGACATATACATACCGCCGTTCACGTGCAGCGTCGTGCCCGTGATGTAAGCCGCTTGCGGGGACGCGAGGAATACGACCGCGTGGGCGATGTCCTCCGGGCTGCCGAGACGCCCCAGCGGAATCTGCTGCTTGAGCGCCGCTTGCTGCTCGGCCGGCAGATCCTTCGTCATGTCGGTGTCGATGAAGCCCGGCGCCACGCAGTTGACCGTGATGCCGCGGCTGCCGATCTCGCGTGCGAGCGCGCGCGTCATGCCCGCCACGCCGGCCTTCGCGGCCGCATAGTTGGCCTGGCCGGGGTTGCCCGACGAGCCGACCACCGAGGTGATGTTGATGATGCGGCCCGTGCGCGCCTTCATCATCG
This sequence comes from Paraburkholderia sp. J41, assembly GCF_905220235.1. Lineage (NCBI taxonomy): Bacteria > Pseudomonadati > Pseudomonadota > Betaproteobacteria > Burkholderiales > Burkholderiaceae > Paraburkholderia > Paraburkholderia sp. J41. Next base: position 61,380 of record NZ_CAJMZE010000018.1, read on the forward strand.
GGCGCAGCACGGCGCGCGAGAGACGGAACACCGACTTCAGGTTCGTGTCGATGACCGAATCCCATTCGTCGTCTTTCATGCGCATCGCGAGGTTGTCCTGCGTGATGCCCGCATTGTTGACGAGCACCGCGAGACCGCCGAATTCCTTGACCGTGGCGTCGATGAGCGCTTCCGCCGCCGCCGCGTCGTTGACGTCGAGCACCGCGCCGCGGCCCTTCACGCCGGCTTCCTCGAAAGCGGCGGTGATGGCTTGCGCGCCGGCTTCGCTCGTGGCGGTGCCGATCACGGTCGCGCCCTGGCGCGCGAGTTCGAGCGCGATCGCCCGGCCGATGCCGCGCGAGGCGCCGGTGACGATGGCGGCCTGATTGTCGAGAGTCTTTTCCATCATTCGAATCCGTTGCGAGTTATGCCTTGACGAGCGCGAGCGCTTCTTCCAGCGACTTCGGATCGGCCACCGATACGCCGGCCAGGTTGCCGTCGATGCGCTTCGTGAGACCCGCGAGCACCTTGCCCGGGCCGCATTCGATCACGTGCGTCGCGCCGTGCGCCGCGATCGCCATCACGCATTCGACCCAGCGCACCGGCCCTGCGGCCTGGCGCACGAGCGCCTCGCGGATCTTCGCGGGATCGGTTTCCAGCGCCACGTCGATATTGTTCACGACGGGAATCTGCGGCGCGTTCAGCGTGACGCTCGCCAGATAGTCGCGCAACTGGTCGGACGCGGGCTTGAGCAGCGACGAATGGAACGGCGCCGATACCGGCAGCGGCAGCGCGCGCTTCGCGCCCTTCGCCTTGGCGAGCTCGCATGCCTTTTCGACCGCGCCCTTGTGACCGGCGATCACGACCTGCGCGGGCGCGTTGAAGTTGACGGCTTCGACCACGCCGCCGCTTTGCGAGGCGGCTTCGGCGCAGACGGCGCGCACGGTGTCGTCGTCGAGACCGAGGATCGCGGCCATGCCGCCCTCGCCCACGGGCACCGCGTTTTGCATCGCCTGGGCGCGAAAGCGCACGAGCGGCACCGCGTCGCGGAACGACAGCACGCCGGCCGCGACGAGCGCCGTGTATTCGCCGAGGCTATGGCCCGCGACGATCGAAGGCGCCGGGCCGCCCGCCTGCTGCCACGCGCGATAGACGGCGTAGGCGGCCGTGAGCATGACCGGCTGCGTGTTGGTGGTGAGATTGAGTTCTTCGGCCGGGCCTTCGGCGATCAGCTTGCCGAGATCCTGGTTGAGCGCGTCGGACGCTTCTTGCAGCGTCTCGCGCACGACCGCGTTATCGCCGAACACGTCGAGCATGCCGACGGCTTGCGAACCTTGTCCGGGAAAAACGAACGCGAATTTCATAACATCCCCAAATTCGATCAAAACGGGTGGGCGATGCGCTCGGGTGTACCGCCACCGACCGCGCGCAAATGGCGTGCGGCCTCATGGCGGGAACGCAAAAGCCCGCTCAGAAAAATCAGAAGCGATCAGAAACGGATGACGGACGCGCCCCAGGTGAAGCCGCCGCCGACCCCTTCGATCAGCACGTTGTGGCCGCGCTTGATGCGGCCGTCGCGCACCGCGACGTCGAGCGCGAGCGGAATCGACGCCGCCGAGGTGTTGCCGTGCTCGCCCACGGTCACCACCATGCGCTCCGCGGGCAGTCCGAGCTTGCGGCACGTGCCCTGCATGATGCGGATATTGGCCTGATGCGGGATCAGCCAGTCGATCTGGTCGGCCGTCAGTTGCGCCTTGTCGAGCGCTTCGAGCGCGACCTTTTCGAGCACGTTCACGGCGAGCTTGAACACCGCCTGGCCGTCCATGTGCAGGAATGCGTTGCCCGCGATCACACCGCCGTTCACGTTGCCCGGCGTGCAGAGAATGTGCGCGTAGCTGCCGTCGGCGTGCAGCGCGTTGGCCAGCACGCCCGGCTGGTCCGAGGCTTGCAGCACGACCGCGCCCGCGCCGTCGCCGAACAGCACGCAGGTCGTGCGGTCGCTGAAGTCGAGGATGCGCGAGAAGGTCTCGGCGCCGACCACGAGCGCCGTGCGATGCTGGCCGCTGCGAATCAGGCTGTCCGCGACCGAAACGGCGTAAGCGAAACCCGAGCAGACGGCCTGCACGTCGAATGCCGCGCCGTGATTGCGAATGCCGAGCTTGTTCTGCAGCAGGCAGGCCGTGCTCGGAAACACGAAATCGGGCGTGGACGTGGCGACGATGATGAGGTCGATCGCTTGCGGGTCGACGTCGGCGGCGGCGATCGCGCGCTGCGAAGCCGCGAGCGCGAGATCGCTCGTGGTGACGTCCGGCGCGGCGAAGTGGCGCGCGTGGATACCCGTGCGGGCCACGATCCATTCGTCGCTCGTTTCGACGCCTTTCGCGGCGAGGCGCTCGGCCAGTTCCTGGTTGGTGACGCGCTCAGGCGGAAGATAACTGCCCGTGCCGAGCACGCGGGTATATTGAGTCGATTGAGCCATTATGCCTTCGAGGTAGGTGCCGCGGCGGGCGGGACGATGCCCCCGGCCGGGCCGGACGAGTCCGCGGACGCGGCAGGCGGTGTGGCAGACGGCGCAAGCTGCGGCACGCCCTGCGCGCCGGGAGCGGCGGCGCTGCCGGCGCTTTCGCCGGACGGCGCGCCCGCCGCCTCGCCAGCCGCCCGTTCGAGCGAACCGGCGTTCTCTTCCATGGCGCGCGCGAGGCGCTCCAGCACGCCATTTTTGACGGCATCATACCCGCGATTGATCGCACACTCAAACGCGTAGGCGTCGGCCGAGCCGTGGCTCTTGATCACGAGACTCTTCAGGCCGAGCAGCGCCGCGCCGTTGTACTGGCGATGGTCGACGCGCTTCTTGAAATGCAGGAGCACGGGCATGGCCGCGAGCGCCATGAGCTTCGTGAGCCACGAGCGGCCGAACTCCTCCTTGATCATGTCGTTGAGCATCTGCGCGAGGCCTTCCGACGTCTTGAGCGCGACGTTCCCAACGAAACCATCGCAAACGATCACGTCGACGGTGCCCTTGAAAATGTCGTTGCCTTCCACGTTGCCGTGGAAGTTCAGCGTGCTCGCGCGCAGGAGTTCGCCCGCGCGCTTGATCGTTTCGTTGCCCTTGATGATCTCTTCGCCGATGTTCAGGAGGCCGATGGTCGGGCGCTCCTTGCCTTCGAGCGCGGCCACGAGCGCATGCCCCATTTCCGCGAATTGCAGCAGATGCTGCGGCTCGCAGTCGACATTGGCGCCGAGATCGAGCATCGTGGTGTAGCCGACGGGATTGGGCATCGCGAACGCGATGGCCGGGCGTTCGATGCCGGGCAGCGTCTTGAGCACGTAGCGCGAGACGGCCATGAGCGCGCCGGTGTTGCCGGCGGAGACGCAGGCCTGGGCCTCGCCGTCCTTCACGCGATTGAGCGCGACGCGCATCGACGAATCTTTCTTCTTGCGCAGGGCGACCTCGACCGGATCGTCCATGGCGACGACCTCGGTGGCGGGTACGACGGAGAGCGCAGGATGGTCCGCCGCCTTCAGCTTTTTCAACTGGGCGCGAACCGCCGACTCCACGCCCACGAGCATCAGATGCGCGTCGGGGTGGGAGCGGACGAAATGGACTGCGGCCGGGACCGTGACGGACGGGCCGTGGTCGCCTCCCATGCAATCTATCGTGAGCGTAACAGTCATGGAATGCGACGGTTTTCAGGCACAAAAAAGCGGCAGTCGAATGCCGCTTTTTTTGCCGAGCCGAAATATGGTCAAGCGAACGGAATCGCCATGCGCGGCGCATTGCGCGAAAGGCTCGCGCGCCGCACGCTGGAACGATTAGTCGTTCTTGGTCTTGACGACTTTCTTGCCGCGGTAGTAGCCGTTCGGGCTGATGTGGTGACGCAGATGCACTTCACCCGTGCTCGGCTCGACGGCCAGCGGCGCGCCCGTGAGGAAATCGTGCGAGCGGTGCATGCCGCGCTTCGACGGCGACTTCTTGTTTTGTTGAACTGCCATGATAACTCCTGAAAATTTTCCGGATTCTAACACAGCCCGGTCCGGCCGCCGCCACCCAGGGGGATGACCGGACTCCGGGCTCAGGCCCACGTATCGGTGTATCGGTTACTGCCTGCCCGACAGCCGCCTAGCGATCTCGCTAATGCTTGCTGCCCGGGCCGTCCTTCTTGAGCGATTCGAGCGCCGCAAACGGGTTGACGCGCTCGTCCGGCTCGATTTCCTGCTCCGGCACGTCGTCGATGGAATCCACGCCGTCCGCGCCGTCGGCACCCGAGGCGAGACTTTCGTGAATTTCCGGACACACTTCGTGCTTCGGCACCAGCGGCAGCGCGAGCAACAGCTCCTCTTCGATCAAGTCGACGAGATCGAAATGGCGCGAGCCCACGATCACTTCGACTTCATCGTCGTCGAGCGGAAACTCGTCCGCTTCCTCTTCCGTCTGGACGATACGGAAGACGGCATCCGCATTGAACGCCTGCTCGTAAGGAGCGAGGCAACGCTGACACGTGAGCCACGCGCCACCGTGAATCGCAAGCCGCAAATACGGCTGGGCCGCTTCGGCGCCGTCGTCCTGCAACTCCTGCTGCCTGAAGCCCGCGGCCTGCCACGTGAACGCGGTGTCGCGATCGGGCGCCTCGGCCGGAACTTCGTTTAACATGCGCGACAGTTGCGAGACGCGCACGACGCCCGCTGCCTCGCGCTCGCTGCGCGCGAATTCGAAAATGTCGAAGTCGCGCGGATTCAGGGCGAATTTTTCCGCGCTTTTTTCAGGATGTTCGGTCATATGAGCCTCTCCTGCACCGGTTACTGCCCTTGGCTGCTCAACGCTTGGCTGCTCAACGGCCCTGGCTGCCTTGGCGCCAACTGCCTCCAAGCCCCTAGCCGCGCAGCCTGCACGTCAGGCGTGCAACCCGAGCGTACCGATGAAAAGCCCAAAATCATAGCGTCTTTATCTTTGCGAGTCAAACACTTAAGCTCGCGTCTGAAAGTGCGCGCGTGAGCGAAGATTTCGGGCACGGCAGCGCGCGCACCGGGTAAAATCCGCCCCCGTTTTTTGTCGCCTGATCTAATCGTCTGGTCTAATCGCCGAATCTTGTCGCCAGACCTTGTCGACGAATACGCTGCCCGAACCTGTGCCACTGCGCGCCGCGCGAATCTCCCAGCCGCCTTCCTACCTCGATCGACCATGCCGGAACCGTCCTCTCCCGCCCTGATCCTCGCTTCGAGCTCGCGCTACCGGCGCGAGCTGCTCGAACGCCTGCGCATTCCGTTTACGACCGCCGTGCCCGACATCGACGAAACGCCGCAACCGGGCGAAACGCCCGAAGCGACGGCGTTGCGGCTCGCCGAAGCCAAAGCGCGCGCCGTGGCCGCAGCGCTGCCGGCGAACGCGGGCCGCACGCTCGTGATCGGCTCCGACCAGGTGGCGACGTTCGACGGCCGCCAGATCGGCAAGCCCGGCTCGCACGAGCGCGCACTCGCGCAACTCCAGTCGATGCGCGGCCGCGAAGTGTTGTTCCATAGTGCGCTCAGTCTGCTCGACACCGCCACTAGCCGAACGGATACCGTCGATATCGTGACCAAAGTGCGCTTTCGCGATCTGCCCGACGCCGCGCTCGACGCCTATCTGCGCGCCGAAACGCCCTACGACTGCGCGGGCAGCGCGAAGTCCGAAGGGCTCGGCATTGCGCTGCTCGAAGCGATCGAATCCGACGATCCCACGGCGCTGATCGGCCTGCCGCTCATCGCGCTCACGCGCATGCTGCTCGCCGCCGGCTTTCCGTTGCTGGAGAACCCCGCATGACGCCAAAAGGCACGCTTTATCTGATCCCGAACACGCTCGGCGACGGCGACGACGCCGCGCTCGCCGCCGTGTTGCCCGCGCCCGTGCGCGAGCGCGCCGGCACGCTCGCGAGCTACATCGGCGAAAACGCCAAGACCACGCGCGCCTTCCTTAAGCGCGTGGGCACGACGCGGCCGATCCAGGAAATCGAGATCCACGAACTCAACGTCAATACGCCTGCCGGCCAGGTCGACAAACTGCTCGCGCCGCTGCTGGCCGGCGTCGACACGGGCCTCGTTTCCGAGGCGGGCGTGCCGGCCGTGGCCGATCCGGGCGCGCTGCTGGTGCGCCGCGCGCACGAACGCGGCATCAAGGTGGTGCCGCTCGTCGGGCCCAGTTCGATCCTGCTCGCGCTGATGGCTTCTGGGCTCAACGGCCAGAGTTTCGCGTTTCACGGCTATTTGCCGGTGGATGCGAACGAGCGCGCGAAGAAGCTGCGCGAACTGGAACAGGCGTCGCGCAAGGCCAGGCAGACGCAAATCTTCATCGAAACGCCCTACCGCAACAAGACGATGCTCGACGCGCTGCTTGCCGCGTGCGCGCCCTCCACGCTCATCTGCGTCGCCGCCGACCTCACGCTGCCGACCGAAACGATCTTGAGCCGTGCCGCGTCCGACTGGAAAAAGCACGGCGCGCCCGATCTGCACAAGCGCCCGGCGATTTTCCTGCTGCTCGCGCAATGACGGCGCGAACCTGAAAGCGCAAAAAAAACCGGCCGTGAAGGCCGGTTTTTGCTGCTTCCGCGCGAAAAATCAGCGCAGCGAAAACTTCCCGCCCGCAATCAGCGAATGCATGGCCGCCGAGCCGATGCTCGCGCCGAAGCGCTTCGCCACGCGGTCCGTGATGCTTTGCTTGACCGTGTAATCGACGATATCGGGCGCCTTGATCACGTCGCGCGCGACGTAGTCGGTGTCGCCGAAACCGTCGGCGAGACCCAGTTCCACGCTTTTCTGGCCGGTCCAGAACAGGCCCGAGAAGATGTCGGGCGTCTCCTTCAGCCGCTGGCCGCGGCCGGCCTTCACGGCATCAATGAACTGCTGGTGGATCTGGTCGAGCATTTCCTGCGCGTGCGCGTCCATCTTGGGCGTGTCGGGCGAAAACGGGTCGTAAAAGCCCTTGTTTTCGCCCGAGGTGCGCAGGCGTCGCTCGACGCCGAGCTTGTCCATCAGGCCGGTAAAGCCGAAGCTGTCCATCAGCACGCCGATCGAGCCGACGATGCTGGCCTTGTTCACATAGATCTTGTCGGCCGCGGCGGCCACGTAGTAACCGCCCGAGGCGCACATGTCGCCAACCACCACGTAGAGCGGAATGGCCGGATATTTCTTGCGCAGACGGCCGATTTCGTCGTTGATGATGCTCGCCTGCACGGGACTTCCCCCGGGGCTGTCGATGTGCAGGATCACGCCCGCCGTGCCGTCGTCCTCGAACGCGCTGTCGAGTGCGTTCACGATGTCGTCGGCGTTCGCGGGCGAGTCGGCGGCGATTTCACCGTCGAGCGAAACGAGCGCCGTGTGGCGGCCGCCGCCTTCGACGCGCGCGCCCGAAAAGTCGAACACGCCCCACGCGATGACGACGAGCACCGCGAGAAACGCAAAGCGGAAAAAGATGCGCCAGCGCCGCGCCGCACGCTGCTCCTTGATGGCGGCCAGCGCGATACGCTCGAGCGCCTCGCGTTCCCAGCCGGGTTCGGTGGGCACGGCCGCGCGCGGCGTGTTCGGATCAGGATTCTGAAGGTCGGACATGCGAGCGAAGAGGTTCTAAGTAGGGTCAGGCCGATTTAGGAAGCAAATCGGCGTCGGGCAGCCAGAATACCGCACGGCCTTCGGGCGTGTCCCGTTCCTCGACACGCAAAGGGCGCAAACGGCCGCCGCGGCAGGGTCCGCCGACGCATTTGCCGGTTTCCGGCTGATAGATCGCGCCATGCGTGGCGCACATCAGGTAAAGCCCCGACGACTCGAAGAACTGCCCTTCCACCCAGTCGAGTTCCATCGGCACGTGCGCGCAGCGGTTCAGATAGCCGTAGACTTCGCCGCCGAAGCGCACGAAGAACACCACGGCGTCGCCGCCCGCGTAGGTCGCGTTCAGGCGCTGGCCCGCGCCGCCTTCCGCGAGTTCGCCGGACGCGCACACGCGCACGGGTTGGCAGGTCTCGCTCATGCGTATTCCCGCAGCCAGCCGGCCAGCGCCGCGACATCGGGCGCGATAAAGCGCGGCTCGAGCTTCTGGAGCGCCGCCGACGCATGCGCGCCGTAAGCCACGCCCACGCCCGCGGCGCCCGCGTTGATCGCCATCTGCAAGTCGTGCGTGGTGTCGCCGATCATCACGGTGCGGCCCAGATCCTGCCCCAGTTCGCGCGTGAGTTCCTGAAGCATGGCGGGATGCGGCTTCGAAAAGGTTTCGTCGGCGCAGCGCGTGCCGTCGAAGAGGCTCGTGAGACGCGCCTCGGCGAGCGCGCGATTGAGCCCCACGCGGCTCTTGCCGGTCGCCACGGCGAGCAGGTAGCCGGTGTCGCGCAGTTCCGCGAGCATGTCGCGCACGCCCACGAACAACTCGGTTTCCTGATCCTTCAGCAAATAGTGAATGCGATAGCGCTCGACGAGCCGCGGATAGTCGGACGGGTCGAGCGTGGGCGCGGCGATCTGAAGCGCCTCGCGCAGCCCGAGGCCGATCACGTAGCTCGCGGCTTCGTCGCCGGGCACGGGCAGCCCGAGATCGCGGCAGGCGGCCTGGATGCTGCGCGTGATGTGGGCGGTCGAATCCATCAGGGTGCCGTCCCAGTCGAACACAATCAGATCAAATTGCTCTCGGGCCATGCGCGGCTTCTCCAGACACGGTTGTGCTTGCTCTTGATTTTATGGTGAACGCCACGGCGCTCAGCCTTCGTCGGTCGAGGACGCACTCGACCCCGCGCCTCCTCCCTCGCCTTGCCCCGCCTCGCGCTGCGCCTTCAGCGCGTTGACGAACGCGCGGCAGTCGGCCGGCAGCGGCGCCTCGAACTGGAGCGTTTCCCCCGTGAGCGGGTGCGCGAGCTTGAGCCGGTGCGCGTGCAGGAACATGCGCTTGATGCCCGGCTGCGCGCCGTTGCGCGCAAGCGCCTTGTTGAGCGCGAAGTCGCCGTACTTGGCGTCGCCGACGATGGGAAGCCCGAGATGCGCGAGATGCACGCGAATCTGGTGCGTGCGGCCCGTTTTCAGCTCCGCTTCGAGCAGCGCGTAGCCCGGCCAGCGATCGACGAGATTGAACACGGTATGCGAGGCGAGGCCGTCGGCCTGCACGCGCACGCGCCGCTCGCCTTCCGGGGTCAGATACTTGTGCAGCGGCTCCTTGACCGCGCGGCGGCGGCCCCAGTCGGCCGCCCATTCGCCGTGCACGCAGGCGAAATAGCGCTTGTCGGTGTGATTGCCGCGCATCTGCTCGTGCAGCCCGACGAGCGCCGCGCGCTTCTTGGCGAGCATCAGCACGCCCGAGGTTTCGCGGTCGAGCCGATGCACGAGTTCGAGAAAGCGCCCTTGCGGCCGCGCCTCGCGCAACTGCTCGATCACGCCGAAGGCCACGCCGCTGCCGCCATGCACGGCCACGCCCGCCGGCTTGTCGATCACGAGCAGCGCGTCGTCCTCGAAAAGCACGGGAAACTGCGCCGCCGGAACGGGCGCCGCGTTGGACGGCGTGTCCGTTTGCGCGGTGCGGATTGGCGGCACGCGCACGATGTCGCCGAGTTCGAGACGATATTGCGCGTCGACCCGGCCCTTGTTCACGCGCACTTCCCCGCTGCGCAAAATGCGATAAATATGGCTTTTCGGCACGCCTTTGCAGACGCGCAGCAGAAAATTGTCGATGCGCTGACCGGCCGAGCCGTCGTCGATTTCGACGAACGAAACCTGGTCGCTCGCGACCTGATTATGGGATGTTTTGCCTAACCCTTTCATTCTGAATATAATTTGCCCAGCGCTGACGCGACGGTAGGCCAAACGGCCAAAAGTTCTGCGAACCGCCCGATACAGATGAAGGGTGGTGATCCTGGGCTTGAACCATGCGGCATGCGCAGGCGGCAAGCGTTAAACCGTTATTTTACTTGCGCCCGGGGCTGGTTGCTCACCCCGTTAGAAGAGATGCAACGAGTTGCACGCACGGAATACCGCATCGGCAGGGACGGCGCCCACAGGCACGTTCGGTCGGATCGGCTCCGACGGTAACGGAACATTGGTACAAAGAATTTATCCGGCGCGTCCGGCGGTGCGGTCGAAGTGACCGCCGCAGGAGGCGCCGGTGGCGAAAATACGGCGAGCGCCCGAAGCGTCCCGGCAACGTGCGGGACATGGCGACGTCAAAAGTGACGAGACACCCCGAGGGGGAAGACGGGCGTACCTGAGAGCTTCCCGTACGCGGCCCTGATTGAAATGAGGCCGTGAACCCGATCCTGCCGGCAGCGCGCCGTTCGCGGCTGCGCCATGTTGTTGCCGCGGCTGCTGCCTGGCGCCAGGCGAACGGATCGGAAGCGCAGGACCTTCGTGCCGTCGCGATTCCGCGGCATGGCTCGTCGCTTCTTGAAAACGTATTTCGCATGTGCCCACGCGGCCCCGTCCACGGCAACGTCACGAACGTCAAACCGGACCGGGCCCACAAAAGGCAATTCTCCCCGCCATCGTTCCTGCTCCAGCGTGCTTGTGAAAACACAATAAGGCGCGGCTTGCCGCTGCCCGCACTGTGCCGCCAGGCGTCGTCGCCGCGCATCGTGCAGGCCTCGCGCGCGAAAGCCGCACTGGAGTCGTTCAATGAAACGAATGCTGTTTAACGCGACACAGCAGGAAGAACTGCGTGTCGCAATCGTCGATGGGCAGAAGCTGATCGACATCGACATCGAAACCGCCGGGCGCGAGCAGCGCAAAGGCAATATCTACAAGGGGATCGTCACCCGTATCGAGCCTTCGCTCGAAGCGTGTTTCGTCAACTACGGCGAAGACCGCCACGGCTTCCTGCCGTTCAAGGAAGTCGCCCGCCAATACTTCCGCGACGGCGTGGACATGCGCGGCGCGCGTATCCAGGACGCCCTCAAGGAAGGCCAGGAACTGATCGTTCAGGTCGAAAAGGAAGAGCGCGGCAACAAGGGCGCCGCCCTCACCACGTTCATCTCGCTCGCCGGCCGCTACCTCGTTCTCATGCCGAACAACCCGCGCGGCGGCGGCGTCTCGCGCCGCATCGAGGGCGACGACCGTCAGGAACTGCGCGAAACCATGGCGCAGCTTCAACTGCCGGACGGCATGAGCATCATCGCGCGCACGGCCGGCATCGGCCGCTCCGCCGAAGAACTCCAGTGGGACCTGAACTACCTGCTGCAACTGTGGCGCGCGATCGAAGCCGCGTCGCAAGCCGGTCAAACCGGCCAGCCGATGCTGATCTATCTGGAATCGAGCCTCGTGATCCGCGCGATCCGCGACTATTTCCAGCCCGACATCGGCGAAATTCTGATCGACACCACGGAAATCCATGACCAGGCGCGCGCCTTCATGGACATCGTGATGCCGGACAATGTCAACAAGGTGAAGCGCTACCACGACGACGTGCCGCTGTTCTCGCGCTTCCAGATCGAGCACCAGATCGAGACCGCGTATTCGCGCACGGTGCCGCTGCCCTCGGGCGGCGCGATCGTGATCGACCACACGGAAGCGCTGGTCGCCATCGACGTGAACTCGGCGCGCGCCACCAAGGGCGCCGACATCGAGGAAACGGCCGCGCGCACCAACCTGGAAGCCGCCGACGAAGTGGCGCGCCAGCTTCGCTTGCGCGACCTGGGCGGCCTGATCGTGATCGACTTCATCGACATGGAGTCGGCCAAGAGCCAGCGCGAAGTCGAGCAGCGCCTGAAAGACGCGCTGCGCCACGACCGCGCGCGCGTGCAGATGGGCAAGATTTCGCGTTTCGGCCTGATGGAGCTGTCGCGCCAGCGCCTGCGCCCGGCGCTTTCGGAAGGCAGCCACGTCACCTGCCCTCGCTGTAACGGCACGGGTCATATCCGCGACACGGAATCGTCGGCGCTTCAGGTCCTGCGCATCATCCAGGAAGAAGCGATGAAGGAAAACACCGCGGCGATCCATTGCCAGGTGCCGGTCGAAGTGACCGCCTTCCTGCTGAACGAAAAGCGTTCGGAAATCAACAAGATCGAGTCGCGCTTCAAGGTCGGCGTCGTGCTGATCCCGAACAAGCACCTCGAAACGCCGCACTACAAGCTGGAACGTCTGCGTCACGACGATGCACGCCTCGACGACCCGCGCGCGTCGTGGAAGATGGCCGTCGAAGCGGCGAGCGAGCTGGAATCGGAAACCGGCTACAGCAAGCGCAGCGCCGAAGCCAAGCCGAAGCAGGAAGCGGCCGTCAAGGGCATCACGCCCGAGCGTCCGGCGCCTTCCGCTCCGGTCAAGCCCGTGCAGCCGGCGCCCGTCGCGGCGCAAACGGTCGTCACGCCCGCGAGCGGCGGCTTCTTCGGCTGGATCAAGCGCCTCTTCGGCGGCGAACCGGCTGCGGCGCCCGCGCCGGTCCCGGCCGTCCAGCAGGACAAGGCCGCGCGTCCCAATCGCGAAGCGCGCACCGAACGCGGCGACAAAGCCAACGGCGCCAGCGGCGATCGTAACCGCAACCGCCGCACCGGCGGCCGTGACGCGGCAGCCCGCGGCGAAGGCGCAGGCGGCGCGCGCACGGGCCAGACCGGCCGTCGCGACGACCGCGAAACGCGCGAGCCGCGTGAGGCACGCGAACCGCGTGAACCGCGCGAAGCCCGCGAAGGCCGCGGCAACCGTGAGCCGCGCGAAGCCCGCGAACCGCGTGAGGCACGCGAGCCGCGCGAAGCGCGTGTCGAGCGCGTCGAACGCGGCCAGGATCGCAGCGACGTCACGGCGGAAGCCGGCGCGCGCGGCGAGCGCCAGGAACGCGGCGAGCGCCGTGAGCGTGGCGAGCGCGCCGAACGTGGCGAGCAGCCGCGCCGCCGCCAGCAGCCGGCCGAGGCCGCCGAGGCGCAGGACGCGCGTCTGGACGCCGCCGCCGCCGAAGGTCTCGAAGCCCCGCTGACGGAACTGCCGGAGGGCGCGGCCGGTATCGACGAGGACGGCGCGCCGCGTGAAGGCGAAGAGCGCCGCCGCCGCCGTCGCGGCCGCCGTGGCGGTCGTCGCGAGCGCGAAGTGGAAGCAGGCGTGACGTCGGACGAGAACGCACTGGAAGGCGACGAAGCCCCGGCGCATTCCGCTGCCGAAGCCGCTGCCGAGACGCCCGCCGCGCAAGCGCATGAGCCGCAGGCGGTCGAAGCTCGCGCGCAAAGCGTGGTCGAAGCGGCTGTCGTGACCGCGCTGCCCGCCGCCGCCGTGGTGGCCGAAGCGGGTCATACGCCGTCGACCGCCGTGACGCGTTCGCCGGTCGAAACCGTGACGCCGGAAGCACCGCAAGCCGCCGAAGTGACGGCCGCGCAGGCGCCGGCCGAAGCCGCTCCGGTTGCGGCCGAAACGGCGCCGGTCGCCCAGCCGAACGAAGAACCGCAGGCTGAATCGCCTGCCGAACCGCAGGCCGCACCGGTCGAGTTCGCGGCAGCGCCCGCTGCGCCGGTCGAGCCGGTCGAGCCGGCGCCGCTCGCAACCTCGTTCGCCGCCGAATTGCCGGCCGTGCGCGAAGACCGCGTCGAAGCGGCGCAAGCCGAGCCGGCGGCCACGTCCGAGCACGCGCAAACGCCGATCGAAGCCGTGCAGGCCGCACCGGCGGTGATCGCCGTGACCGAGCCGGTCGCACCGGCTGCCCCGGCCGAGGAAACGCCTGACGAGCCGGCGCAAGCCGCGCCGTCGGCTCCGGCTCCGGCCGCGCGCGGCGCCCGCGCCGACGATCTCGCGCCGATGCTCGAATCGGCCGGCCTCGTCTGGGTCAACACCGACGCCGACAAGCTTCGCGCAGCCCAGCAGGCCGCCGCGCAAGTGGTGAAGCCCGCTCGCGCCCCGCGCGAGCGCAAGCCGCTGCCGCCGGCCGACGCCGCGCCGATGCAGCAGGTCGAAACGTCGCGCCAGCCGTAACCGCGACCACGCGCCGGGTCTGCGCCCGGCGCCGCAACAGGAAGCCCGCCGATCCCGGCGGGCTTTTTTTTGATATATCAGCGTTCTCCCTCGGCCATGGCTTGCACGGGGTTCGGCTAGAATTAAAAAATTGCAAGAACGAAGCCGCCATGTCCCGACGCATCATCCCTGTTGCCGATGTCCGAACGCTGCCGCCCCAGCCGCTGGCGACCCTCGCGCGCGCGCCGTCCGGCGAGGTTTTCGACACGCTTGCACGGCCGCTGCGCGACTTGCGCATATCGGTCACGGACCGCTGCAATTTCCGCTGCGTCTATTGCATGCCGCGCGCGGTTTTCGACAAGGATTACCCGTTCCTGCCGCACGCCGACCTGCTCACGCTCGAAGAAATCGAGCGGCTGGCGCGGCTTTTCGTCGCGCAGGGCGTCACGAAAATCCGTTTGACGGGCGGCGAACCGCTGTTGCGCAAAAACATCGAATTTCTGATCGAGCGCCTCGCGGCGCTGCGCACGCTCGACGGCACGCCGCTCGACCTCACGCTCACGACCAACGGTTCGATCCTCGCCCGCAAGGCGCGCGCGCTGCGCGACGCGGGCCTCACGCGCGTGACCGTGAGCCTCGACGCGCTCGACGACACGCTGTTTCGCCGCATGAACGACGCGGATTTCGCGGTCGCGGACGTGCTGGATGGCATCGCCGCCGCGCAGGCCGTGGGGCTTGCGCCGCTCAAGGTCAACATGGTCGTCAAGCGCGGCACCAACGACAGCGAAATCGTGCCGATGGCACGCCACTTCCGCGGCTCCGGCGTCGCGCTGCGCTTCATCGAATACATGGACGTGGGCACCTCGAACGGCTGGAACATGACCGAAGTGCTGCCGTCCGCCGAAGTGGTCGCGCGCATCGCCGAACATTGGCCGCTCGTGCCGCTCGAAGCGCACAGCGCCGCCGAAACCGCGCAGCGCTGGGGCTACGCCGACGGCGCGGGCGAAATCGGCGCCATTTCGAGCGTCACGCGCGCGTTCTGCGGCAACTGCACGCGCGCGCGGCTGTCGACCGAAGGCAAGCTGTACCTGTGCCTCTTTGCCTCGATGGGCTACGACCTGCGCTCGCTTCTGCGCAACGGCGCGAGCGACGCCGCCATCGCGGGCGCCGTCGCGCAGGTGTGGGAAAACCGCGCGGACCGCTATTCGCAATTGCGCGGCAGCTCCGACGCGCCGGTTTCGAGCGACGAGCGCCGCATCGAAATGTCCTATATCGGCGGCTGATTGGCCGCCGACCGTCCCATGAGCGTCAGCACGCTTGCCGCCGCGTCCATCACCGGCCTTGTTCTCGCGGGCGGGCGCGGCCAGCGCATGGGCGGCGCCGACAAAGGCTTGCAAACGCTGCACGGCCGCCCGCTCGCCGCGCACGTGCTCGCGCGTCTCGCGCCGCAAACCGGCGCGCTCGTCATCAGCGCCAATCGCAACGCCGCGGCCTATGCCGCGCTCGGCGCGCCGTGGCACGCGCCCGTGCTCGCCGACACCCTGCCCGACTTTCCCGGCCCGCTCGCGGGGCTGCTGGCCGGACTGCGCGAAGCGCGCACCGAGTGGCTGCTGAGCGCGCCCTGCGACTCGCCGTGGCTGCCCGCCGACCTCGCCGCGCGGCTTTCGGCGGCGGCGCTCGCGCAACGCGCCGACATCGTCACCGCGACCACGAGCAACGCGGCGGGCGAGGTTTCGCTGCATCCCGTTTTCGCGCTCGTGCGCACCTCGCTCGCCGACGATCTCGCGACGTTCCTGGCCGCCGGCGAACGCAAGGTGCGTGCGTGGTACGCGCGCCACACGGCAGCCGAAGTGGCGTTTGCCGACGAACGTGCGTTTTACAATATCAATTCCTTGCAGGAACTGGCCGACTTCGACCGCGCCTGAACAGCACGCAGCACACAACCACGCAGAGACCATGCGCAACCGGCCAGCCGCCGTCCGTGGGCACCCGCCCGGCGAGCCCGCCTCGACGATCGCCGCACTCGCCGTGCGGACGCGACGCTTCTCACTCGATGACCACGCTTAACCACCTCGACGCCCGCTCCGCGTGTATCAGCCAGTACGATCCACAAGCTTTGCCCGTCAGCGCCGCGCAGGCCATCGTGCTCCAGTGGGTCACGCCGCTCACGGCCAGCGAGCGCGTGCCGCTGCGTGAAGCGCTCGCGCGCGTGCTCGCCGCCGACATGATTTCGCCGATCGACGTGCCCGCGCACGACAACGCCGCCATGGACGGCTATGCGTTCGACGGCGCGGCGCTGGCCGCCTTCGCCTCCGGTTCGACCGCGCTCACCTTGAAGGTCGGCGGCAAAGCCTTCGCGGGCCACGCCTTCGAGGGCGAAGTCGCGCAAGGCCAGTGCGTGCGCATCATGACCGGCGCGCCGATGCCCGCCGGCTGCGACACCGTCGTGCCGCAGGAAAGCGTGCAGGTTCAGGACGGCGCCATCACGTTCGGCCCGGCCGCGCTCGAATGCGGCGCGAACCGCCGCCGCAGGGGCGAAGACCTCGCGCGCGGCGGCGTGGCGCTGGCTGCCGGGCGCGTGCTGCGCGCCTCCGACATCGGCCTGCTCGCCTCGCTCGGCTGCGTCGAAGCCGACGTCCGGCAGCGCCTGCGCGTGGCCTACTTTTCGACCGGCGACGAACTGCGCTCGCCCGGCGAAGCGCTCGAACCCGGCTGCATCTACGACAGCAACCGCTACGCGCTCGGCGCGATGCTGCAACGCCTGAATGTCGAAGCCATCGACCTCGGCGTGGTGCGCGACGATCCCGCGGCGCTCGCCGCCACGCTCAAGCTGGCCGCGGAAACGGCCGACGTCGTGCTCACCTCCGGCGGCGTTTCGGTCGGCGAAGCCGATTTCACGCGCACGCAATTGCAGGCGCTCGGCGACGTCTCGTTCTGGAGCCTCGCCATGCGCCCCGGCCGCCCGCTCGCCTTCGGCCGCATCTGGTCGGGCGGGCGCCCCGGCGCGGGACGCGCGGCCTTGCTGTTCGGCCTGCCCGGCAATCCGGTCGCGACGATGGTCTCGTTCTACCAGATCGTGCGCCCCGCCCTCATGGCGATGGCGGGCGCGCAGCCGCAGCCCGTGCCGCTCGTGCCGGCGCTGAGCGAGGCGTCCATCAGGAAGCGCGCGGGCCGCACCGAATTCCAGCGCGGCCTCGCGTACCGCGACTCGCAGGGCCAGTGGCGCGTCGCGCCCACCGGCTCGCAAAGCTCGGGCGCGCTCAGCACGATGAGCGAGGCGAACTGCTTCATCGTGCTTGCCCACGAAGCCACCGATCTCGATGCCGGCGACGTCGTCGACATCATGCTGTTCGACGGGCTCGTGTAGGCGCGCCGCCGCCAGCCGAGCCCCAATGCCCGCTCCACGTAACCGACGCAATTCACGCAACCCGCGCCCTCACCACGCGAACCCGTCTACCCCGGACCGACTCACATGAAAAAACAGATCTCGTTCATCGCCGCGGGCCAGACCGCCAAGGCGCTCATCCTCGTGTACCTGACGTTCAGCGTGCCGATCGTGCTGCTCGTCGCCGTGGTCGCCTTCATCCGCTACGGCACGTTCGAACTGGGCACGGTGTTCAGCGCGCTCCTGCTGAACGCCATCGTGGGCTTCGTGCTGCTGTGGATCGCGTGCCATCTGTACAACTGGGTCGCGTCGCGCTTCGGCGGCATCGAGATCCATCTCTCCGACGTGCCCGAGGAAGCCTGATGGCCGCGACGATCCGCGCCGCCACCCCCGCCGACGTCGGCGCGATGCACGCGCTGATGTACGAACTCGCCGAATTCGAGAAGCTCACGCATCTGTTCACGGGCACGCCCGAAGGTCTCGCCGATGCCTTGTTCGGCGCGCGGCCGGCGGCGGAAGCCCTCGTGGCCGAAGAAGACGGCGAGGCCGGGCGCATCGTCGCCTATGCGCTGTTCTTCCACAACTATTCGACCTTCCTGAGCCGCCGCGGCCTGTATCTCGAGGATCTCTACGTGCAGCCTTCGCAGCGCGGCACGGGACTCGGCACGGCGATGCTGCGCGCGCTCGCGGCCATCGCCGTCGAACGCGGCTGCGCGCGCTTCGAGTGGACCGTGCTCGACTGGAACGAAGCGGCGATCGGCTTCTACGAAAAGCTGGGCGCGACGGTGCTGCCCGACTGGCGCGTGGTGCGCATGACGGGCGAAGCGCTCGACCAGCTCGCGGCGCCCGCGGCTTCCGCGATCGGCTGAGCCGCAGGGCGCACGGCCGGCGCACACAACCAGCACGCACAGCAAGCGCACGGCCGGCGCACGGCAAGCGTGCAACAAGCAAAACGGGCCGCTTGCCTTCGAGGCAAGCGGCCCGTTGCACCAGGTTCGCGGCGTGTTGCCGAATCGTGCGCGCTTACTCGTCGCCGAACGGGCCCTCGCCTTCGGCGTTGCGCAACGCATCGCCGAGCAGATGGGTGGCCGCGTCGCCGGGCAGCGCCTCCACGTCGCGCAGCTTGCGGTTCATCGCGCGCGTGCGCACTTCCGCCGCTTCGATGGAGCGCGTCACCGTTTCGAGCTGCGTTTTGGTGCGCGCGAGCACGTCGCCGAACTTGCCGAACTCCGTCTTCACTGCGCCGAGCACCTGCCACACCTCGCTCGAACGCCGCTCGATGGCGAGCGTGCGAAAGCCCATCTGCAAGCTGTTGAGCAGCGCCGTGAGCGTGGTCGGACCGGCCACGCTCACGCGATAGTCGCGTTGCAGCAGATCGGTCAAACCGGGGCGGCGCAGGATTTCGGCGTAAAGCCCTTCAGTCGGCAGAAACAGCAGCGCGAAATCGGTCGTGTGCGGCGGCGCGACGTATTTTTCGGCGATGGCGCGCGCCTCCGCGCGAATGCGCATTTCGAGCGCGCGCCCCGCTTCCTCGATGGCGGCCGCGTCCGCGCGCTCCTGCGCGTCGATGAGCCGCTCGTAGTCCTCGCGCGGAAACTTTGCGTCGACGGGCAACCAGACCGGCTCGCTGTCGCTCATGGAACCCGCGCCGCGCCCCGGCAGGCGAATCGCGAACTCCACGCGCTCGTTGCGTTTGGGCACCGTCGCCACGTTCTTCGCGTACTGATCGGGCGTGAGAATCTGTTCGAGCAAAGCTTCGAGCTGCACTTCGCCCCACGTGCCGCGCGTCTTCACGTTGGTCAGCACTTTCTTCAGGTCGCCGACGCCGGCC
Source organism: Paraburkholderia sp. J41 (assembly GCF_905220235.1). Lineage (NCBI taxonomy): Bacteria > Pseudomonadati > Pseudomonadota > Betaproteobacteria > Burkholderiales > Burkholderiaceae > Paraburkholderia > Paraburkholderia sp. J41. The sequence continues at coordinate 80,432 of NZ_CAJMZE010000018.1, forward strand.
GCCAGCGACTGCATTTCGCCGAGCCCGCGATGCACCTGCTCCAGCCGGTCCGACACCAGCTTGAACGATTCGCCGAGCCGCTGTTCGAGCGTCGCGTGCAGCTTTTCGTCGACGGTGCGGCGCATCTCCTCGAGCTTGGCCGCATTGTTCGCCTCGATGTCTTTCAGGCGCTGCTCGAGCGTCGCGCGCACTTCGGCGAAACGCCGGTCGTTGACCTCGGTGAGCTGCGCGAGCTGCTGCGTGAGCAGCGCGCCGAAGTGGCGCAGCGCGGCGCTCTGCTCGTCGCGCGCCTGCTGCGCCTGCGCGTGCAGGCTTTCGCGCACGGCGTCGAGCTGTTGCGCGTTGGTGGCCGTGAGCTTGACGAGCTGCTGCGCGAAGCCGTCGATCTGGCCGTTCTGCACCGTGGCGATGCTCGCGAGCTGCGCCGCGAGCGCTTGCTGCACCTGCGCGAACCCGCCGCCGAACTCGCTGCGCGACGCCTGCGCCGTGCGCGCGATCTCGTTGCGCAGCTCGCGCTCGATGCGCTCGGCCGCGCGCGCCTGCGTGTCCGTCGAGGCGGCGAGGCGGTCGCTCAGTTGATCGAGCACGTCGAGCACGGCGTCGTCGTCGCGGCCCCGGCGCGCGCGCAGCAATGCGAGGAGCGTGACGAGCGCCACGGCCAAGGCGATCGCGAGCGCGGCCAGTGCGACCGACATCACGGCAATCGAACTCATGAGCGCGCTTTCCCCAGCACGCCCGGGTTGATCGGATTGGGCGGGCGGCCCGCGCGCGGGCCGACGCCCAGCGCGGCGATCAGGTTGTCGGCGGCGAGGTTCGCCATGGCGCGGCGCGTGGCCTCGCTCGCGCTCGCGATGTGCGGCGTGAGCACGACGTTTTCCACCGTGAGCAGCGCCGGATGCACGCTCGGCTCGCCCTCGAACACGTCGAGACCGGCGGCCGCGATGCGGCGCGTGCGCAGCGCTTCGGCAAGCGCCGCGTCGTCGACGATACCGCCGCGCGCGATGTTCGTGAGCGTGGCCGTGGGCTTCATCAGCGCGAGTTCGGCGGCGCCGATCGTGTGATGGCTGTCCGCCGTATACGGCAGCACGAGCACGACGTGATCGGCCTCTTTGAGCAAGTCTTCCTTCGAGCGATATTCGGCGTTCAGTTCCGCCTCGATCTCCGGCGCGACGCGCGAGCGGTTGTGATAGATCACGCGCATGTCGAAGCCGCGCGCACGGCGCGCAAGCGCCTGGCCGATGCGGCCCATGCCGATCACGCCGAGCGTCGAGCCGTACACGTCCGAGCCCAGAAACATGTCGAACGACCACTTGCCCCACTTGCCCGCGCGCAGGAAGTGCTCGGATTCGGCCACGCGCCGCGCCGCCGCCATCATCAGCGCCCAGCCGAAGTCGGCCGTGGTTTCGTTGAGCACGTCGGGCGTGTTGGTGCCCAGCACGTTCGCGGCGTTGAACGCGGCCATGTCGAAGTTGTTGTAACCCACCGCCATCTGCGAGACCACGCGCAGCTTCGGCGCGGCCGCGAGCGTGGCCGCGTTGACGGGATCGCCGGCCGTGAGCGCGCCGTCCTTGTCGGCGAGGCGCGCGTTCAGCGCTTCGGGCGAGAGCGTCTCGCCGTCGTTCCAGTCGACGTCGAAATACTGCTTGAGCCGATCGATCACCTCGGGAAAGATCGGGCGTGCCACGAGAATCTTTTGCATCGTTGCTCTCCAACTCAGTCGTTTGTCGTCTTTAAAGCATCGTCGATAGCGCGCCGCTACGTGAAGAACAGCCACGTCGCCGCGAGAAAAACCGGCATGAGCACCGCGCCCGACCAGCCAAGATAGCCGAAGAAGCCCGGCATGCGCACGCCGCGCGACTGCGCGATCGCCTTGACCATGAAGTTCGGCGCATTGCCGATGTAGGTGAGCGCGCCCATCCACACCGCGCCGGCCGAGATCGCCGCGAGCGTCCTCGCGCCATGCGTCATGAGCGTCGCGGCTTCGCCGCCGGCGAGATTGAAGAACACGAGATAGGTGGGCGCGTTGTCGAGAAACGACGACAACAGCCCCGTCGCCCAGAAGTACGTCGCCGCGTTCGCGCGGCCGTCCGGCGCGGCGTTCACGAGCGCGACGAGCGGCGCGAACGCGCCCGCCTCGCCCGCGCGCAGCATCGCGATCACGGGCGCGATCGTCACGAAGATGCCGGCGAACAACTTCGCCACCTCGACGATGGGCGCCCATTCGAAACCGTTGTCGGCGCGCGCCCGTTTCGACGTACATGTGAGGGACACGACGGCGAGCGCGACGAGTCCCGCGTCGCGCAACAGATTCTGCCATTGCACCGGCACGCCCGCGATCGCGAAGCCGGTGCCGGGGCGCCACACGCCGCTCATCAGCACGAGCGCGACGAGCGCCGCGAGCAGCACGAAATTCGCCTTGCCGCCGAGCGCGAGATTCCATTCGACGGACGCGGCCGCGGGCGCGCGCGCGGCATCCGCGCGGCGCCAGCACCACGCGTCCAGCGCATAAAACACGAGCAGCAACACGCCGCAGACGAACAGCATCGGCAGCGCCAGATGCTTCGTTGTCCAGAAGAACGACACGCCGTTGAGAAAGCCGAGAAAGAGCGGCGGGTCGCCGAGCGGCGTGAGCAGGCCGCCCGCGTTGGCGACCAGAAAGATGAAGAACACGACCACATGCACGTTGTGCCGCCGCCCCTCGTTCGCGCGCAAGAGCGGCCGGATCAGCAGCATCGCCGCGCCCGTCGTGCCCATCGCGCTCGCCAGCACCGCGCCGAGCGCGAGCATTGCCGTGTTCACGCGCGGCGAGCCGCGCAAATCGCCATAAACGCAAATGCCGCCCGCGATCGTATAGAGCGCGCCGAGCAGCACGATGAACGGCAGATATTCGCCGATGAGCGCATGCGCAAAAAGCGCGAACGCGGCGGACGAACCGTGCGCCAACGCGAACGGCGCGAGAAACGCCAGCGACCACGCGGCCGCGATCTTGCCGAAGTGCCGGTGCCAGAACGCGGTCGCGAGCAGCGGCACGAATGCGATCGACAGCAGCATGCCCGCGAACGGCAGCGCCCACAGCGCGCTCAGCGCGGCGCCGTCGAGCACGCCGACGTGTGCGGCGATGTGTGCCCCGACGTGTGCGCCGGCCTGCGCATTGACCGGCGCGCTGGCCTGCGCGAACGCATGCGCATTCGTGCAGCAGAAACCGGACGCCGCGAGCGCGAGCGCCGCGCGGGCGTCACGCGCCATGCACGACGACGACATGCACGCGATACGGCCCGTGCGCGCCCAGAATGATCGTTTGCTCGATGTCGCCGGTGCGCGACGGCCCCGAAACGAAGTTGACCGCGCGCGGCAGCTCGCCGCGTTCGGCGCGCATGAGCGCGAAGGCGTCCTCGTGACCCGCGACGATGCGTGAGGCGGGCACCACGGCAATGTGCGTCTCGGGCAGCAAGGCGCCCGACGCCCACGTTTGCGGTCCCGAAAGCAAAACCAGCGTGCCGGTTTCGGCCGTGGCGCAGAAGCAGCCGGTCAGCCCGACGAGATCGCCGTCCTCCGGCTTGCGGAATTCGACGGCCAGTCCCGCGCCGGGCCAGTCGAACGCCTCGAGCGTTCGCCAGGCGACGGCCTGCATCGGCAGATTGTGCCCGGCGAGATAACGCTGCGCGGCGAACGGCACGTCGGCGAGTTGCGGCACTTCGTCCACGGTGCTCGACATCTTGTGCGCCTCGCTCACGAAACGCGCGACCCGATCGCCTTCCAGCGCGGGGCGCGGACCTTCGGGATGGCGCGCGAGGTAATCGGCGACGGCTTCGCGCTCGTGCGCGGCGGGCGCGGCCTCGCGTCCCTGCGCGGCGCGAATGCGCGCGAGTATGCTGCGGCGGGCGGCCGTCGTATCCATGCGTGTCCTCGTCGGATGAAGAAAAGCGACGCGCCGATTATAACGGGGCGTCGCTTTGGAGCCTGGCGCCCGGCGCCGGAAAATCGCGCGGAAATCCACGCGAGAAGCGGAGCGAAAAGCAAAGCGAGAGGCGGAGCGAAAAACGGAGCGAAAAAACGCGCGTTACGTGCCCGCGAGTTCTGCCTCGGTCGGCTGCGCGATGCCGAACACCTGGCGCAGATACGCGAGATACGCCTTGTCGTCGCACATGTTCTTGCCCGGCGAATCGGAAAGCTTGGCGACCGGCTGGCCGTTGCAGCGAACCATCTTGATGACGATCTGCAACGGCTGATAGCCGAGGTCGTTGGTGAGATTCGTGCCCACGCCGAACGCCAGACGGCAGCGCCCGCGAAAACGCTCGTAGAGACGCAGCACCTTGGGAATGTCGAGCGCGTCCGAGAAGATCATGGTCTTGGTGCGCGAATCGACGCGATTCTCCTCGTAATGCTGGAGAAGGCGCTCGCCCCACTCGAACGGGTCGCCCGAGTCGTGGCGCGCGCCGTCGAACAGCTTGCAGAAGTACATGTCGAAGTCGCGCAGGAACGCCTGCATGCCGTAGACGTCCGAAAGCGCGATGCCGAGGTCGCCGCGATACTCCTTCGCCCACATCTCGAAACCGAAAATCTGCGAATCGCGCAGGCGCGGCCCGAGCGCCTGGCACGCCTGCAAATACTCGTGCGCCATGGTGCCGAGCGGCGTGAGATTGTGCTTGAGCGCGTAATAGACGTTGCTCGTGCCGGTGAACTGCTCGCCCAGGTCTTCCTTGAGCGTGAGAATCACCTCTTCGTGCCAGCGCTTCGAGAAGCGGCGGCGCGTGCCGTAGTCGGCGATCTTGCAGTCGGCGAATTCGGGTTTCGCCCCGAGCAGTTCGATCTTGTGGCGCAGGCGCTCGCGGCCTTCCTCGTATTGCGGATGCTGCTGCGTGTTGCGGAAGTACACCTCGTTGACGATGGCGAGCACCGGAATTTCGAAGAGAATCGTGTGCAGCCACGGCCCCTTGATGTCGATGTCGATCTCGCCGTTGCCCTTCGCCGAAGGCGTGACCGAAATGTACTTCTCGTTCAGATGAAAGAGCGCGAGAAAATCAATGAAGTCGCTCTTGATGAAGCGCATGCGCCGCAGATAGTCCAGTTCCGGCTCGGCGAAGCGCAGGCGGCAAAGCTTTTGGATCTCGCTGCGGATTTCGTCGACGTAAGGCACGAGGTCGACGTTCGGCGTGCGGCAGCGGAAGCGGTATTCCACGTTGGCCGCGGGGAAATGATGCAGCACGACCTGCATCATGGTGAATTTGTACAGATCGGTATCGAGCAGCGAAGTAATGATCATGATGGCGAGCCGGACTGCGGTGAAGTGCGCTCGCGCTGCCCACGGCACAAGGCTTGCAGCGATGCCCGGCACGGCGCGCGAGCGCTGCGCCCATGTTACCCGAATGCTCGCGCGCCCCGCGCCCGCGACGACACGTCCCCTTGCGCGAAAGGGGGAATCCGTGGGAATCGTACGGTTTTGCGCGGGCGGCGGCGCTTATAAACTAATCACGAAACGATCTAAGGAAACGTTCCGCGAGCCGCGCAGGGCGCTGGGTAGGGAAATTCCGCATCAGTTACAATACCGCTTTTGGCGAACCGCCATCCCCCGATACAAAAGCATGCAGGAGCTGCTCGAATGACCCACGTTGTGACCGAAAGCTGCATCAAGTGCCGCTATACCGACTGCGTCGATGTGTGCCCGGTGGACTGCTTTCGCGAAGGTCCCAACTTCCTCGCGATCGACCCCGACGAGTGCATCGACTGCGCCGTGTGCGTGGCCGAATGTCCGGTGAATGCGATCTACGCCGAAGAAGACGTCCCTGGCGACCAGCAGGCGTTCACCGCGCTGAACGCCGAACTCGCGAAGGGCTGGCCGAGCATCACCAAGACCAAGGCTCCGCTGCCCGAAGCCGACGAATTCAAGGACGTGAAGGACAAGCTCGCGCTGCTCGAGCGCTAAGCCGCCGCATGGGCGTTCGCGCTTGCTTCACGCTCGCCTCGCCTGGTCCGCTTGCGCAGTCCATTTTGCCCCGACGATTTTTTGCAGGAAGGTCGTTTAAAGAGATGGATTGATATGGCGATTGGGTGTTGACAGCACCCGCCTGACCTCATAGAATCTCGTTCTCTGCTTTTGTTGATTCCCCGATAGCTCAGTCGGTAGAGCGCCGGACTGTTAATCCGTAGGTCCCTGGTTCGAGCCCAGGTCGGGGAGCCAAGATTAGCAAAAGCATTTAAAGAGTTCGTTAACCAGAACGAGCTTTTGAAGTTTGAAAGTTGTACGCAGTTTTACTGCTGTTCCCCGATAGCTCAGTCGGTAGAGCGCCGGACTGTTAATCCGTAGGTCCCTGGTTCGAGCCCAGGTCGGGGAGCCAAATATCGAGGGGTTGCGTTTTTGAACGCAACCCCTTTTTCTTTTGGTGCGCCGCTTGTGACGCCACTCGTGCGTCACTCGTGCGCCGCTTGCATGCACGCGCGCCGCACTTTCCCGCGTCCGCTCCGCTTGCGCGCCCCATCTGCCCGATAATGTCGAATCGACATCTTCGGGACTTCGCATGAAACTCCGCCACGCCTTCGCCCTCCTCGCCTGCGCCTGCGCGAGCGCCGCGCACGCCGAACAGATCGGCAGCGTCAGCACCAACTTCCGCCTGACGGGCTCGGACAAGGTCGTCGTCGAAGCCTACGACGATCCCCAAGTGCAAGGCATCACCTGCTATGTCTCGCGCGCCCGCACGGGCGGCGTGAAAGGCACGCTCGGGATTGCCGAAGACCCGACCGAAGCATCCATCGCCTGCCGCCAGGTCGGGCCGATCGCCTTTTCCGGCCCGCTCAAGCAGCAAGCCGACGTGTTCAACGAGCGCATGTCGTTTCTCTTCAAGACGCTGCACGTCGTGCGCGTCGTGGACGCCAAGCGCAATGCGCTCGTCTATCTCACGTACAGCGACCGCGTCGTGAGCGGCAGCGCGAAGAACAGCGTCACCGCCGTTCCGGTGCCCGCGGGCACCGCCATCCCGCTGCGCTAAACTGCAAGGTCTCGCGCGGGACCATCATCATGACCGACACCGCTTTGCGCGATCACGCCCGCTATTGGCGCACGCCGCTCCTGCCGGGCGCGGATCTCGTCACCGCCGACTATCACGAGCACACGTTCGCGCCGCACTGGCACGAGGCGTACACGATTCCCGTGATCGAGCGCGGCGCGGAATGCTTTCGCTATCGCGGCGCGCAGCACGTCGCCGCGAGCGGCACCGTGCCCGTCATCAATCCCGGCGAGCTGCACACGGGCTCGCGCGCGGCCGACGAGGGCTGGAGCTATCGCGTGATGTACGTGCCGATCGACTTCCTGAGCGATCTGGCCGCCGAAATCGCCGGGCGCGCGCAGCCGCTGCCGTGGTTCCCGAGCGAGGTGATCGGCGATCTCGATCTCGCGCACCGACTCTCGCGCGCGCATCGGCTGCTCGAAGCCGACGTCGATCGTCGCAGGATCGCGGAAAGCGCGGCCGCCGCAAGCGGCGCGGGCAGCTTGCACGCTGGCGATCTATCCGCTGGCGATCTATCCCGTGGCGATCTCCCCCCGGGCGATCTGCTCGCCGTCGAGGATGCGCTCATCGGCGCGCTTTCCACGCTGCTCAAGCGTTACGCGCGCACGCAGGAGGCGCCGCTTGGCCGCGTCGCGCCGGGCGCGCGCGACGCGCGGGTGGAAACGATGAAAGCGCTGCTCGCCGCCGATCTCGCCGCGCCGTTGCGCGTGGCCGATCTCGCGCAGGCCGTCGGGCTTTCGCCGTTTCACGCCACGCGGCTTTTCACGCACGCGACCGGCTTGCCGCCGCACGCGTGGCGCACCCAGTTGCGTTTGCAGCGCGCGCTCGCGCCGCTGCGCGAGGGCGCGAGCGTCGCCGATGTCGCGGCGGCGAACGGCTTCACCGACCAGAGCCATTTCACACGCCATTTTCGCCGCATGTTCGGCGTGCCGCCGGGACGCTGGCAGGCCGAATAGCCGTTGCGCGCGCCGATTGCGGAAATGCCGGCGGGAAAAATGGCGAAAGCAGTCAGCGGATCGCCCTGGCGCAACGCATCGGCGAAAAAACCGACGGGAAAATCGGCGGAACGCATCGGCGGAACGCATCGGCGGGAAACGTCGGCGGAAAGCACCGGCGGAAAGCATCGGCGGAAAGCATCGGCGGGAAGCACCGGCGGGAAAATCGGCGAAAAAATCGGCGAAAAAATCGGCGGGAAACACCAGCGGGAAACACCAGCGGAAAGCATCCGCGAAAAGCACCGGCGAAACCGCGCCCGCCTGCCTCAGCAAGAACGTACAAGCCACGCGCGCCGCCGCTCGCTATGCTGGTTCTCCGTATCAGGAGGCCAGTTTGACCACGTATCCCAACCGTTTCGCCGAATGCGTCGCCGGCGCGCGCGACATGATCCCGATGATGATCGGCGCCGCGCCCTTCGGCGTGATTTTCGGCACGCTCGTCATGTCGGGCCCGCTTTCGCTCTGGCTCGGCCAGTTCATGTCGCTCGCCGTGTTCGCGGGCTCGGCGCAGTTCATCGCGATCGGGCTGATCGCCTCGCATGCGGGCTTCGCCGTGATTCTCGCCACCACGCTCATCGTCAACCTGCGTCACGTGCTCTATAGCGCGACGCTCGCGCCCTATGTCGCGCATCTGCCGCTGCGCTGGCGGCTCGTGCTGGGCGCCGTGCTCACCGACGAGGTGTTCGCCGTCGCGTGGGCGCATTTCCGCCGCCAGCCGCCCGGCGAGCACGTTTCGCCCTGGCACTTCCTCGGCTCGGGCGTTTCGATGTATCTGAACTGGCAGCTCTGGACCGCGGTGGGCCTGCTGTTCGGCGCGGCGTTTCCCGGTTTGCAGTCGCTCGGGCTCGATTTCGCGATGGTCGCCACGTTTATCGCCATCGTCGTGCCGCAACTGGTCGCGCTGCGCTATCTGGCCGCCGCCGTGACCGCGGGCGCGCTCGCCTTCTTCTGGCAAGCGTGGCCGTACAAGCTGGGCCTGTTGGGCGCCGTGCTCGCGGGTGTGGCCGTGGGCGTCGCGCTGTCGCGCCCCGGTTCGCCGCGCGAGGCCAGCGCGCCGAAAGACGCGCCGCGCAAGCCGCCCACCGTCCAACGCACCGCGGGAGCCGGCCAATGAACTACGTCGCCCTCATTCTCGGCATGGCGCTCATCACGTGGATCGTGCGCACCGCCGTGTTCGTGCTCGGCGAGCGCCTCGTCTTTCCGCCGCTCGTGCGCACCGCGCTCGGCTTCGTGCCGGTGACGGTGCTCACGGCGATCATCGTGCCGATGGCGGTTTCGCCGCACGGCCAAAGCGCCGAGCTAACGTGGCGCAACCCGCAGCTCGTCGGCGCGCTCGCCGCCATCGGCGTGAGCGCGCTCACGAAGCGCCCGCTGCTTACGATCGCGGTGGGGCTCGGCGTGTTCTTTTTCTGGCAAGGCGTCGTGCTGCGCTGAACGGCCGCGCCTCGCGAAGTCGCCCTCGCTCAAGTTTCACCCCGCCCCGCCGATAAACCCGTCATGGCCTGCCTTGGCGGCGCCGCGCCAATTCGAAGACGCGGCCCGTCCGAGCGCGGGCCGCGCTTTCACACGAAACGCGCGTCCCGCGAGCGGACCGCAGGGCGCTTGCGCCGCTGCCGCAAGGCGGGCGGCCGGCGCGAACGGCGCGAGCGCGGCAAGGATCACATCGGGGCAACCACAATGGGGCACATCACCCTCAACCTGAAAGACGAAACGATCGCGTCGTTGCGCAAGGATTTCGACGCATTTCTGCGCGTTTCGCTCAAGCTCGACCCGCAGTTCGCCACGCCGTCTTTCGAGGACTATCTGCGCGCGAAGCTGCTCGACAACATGACGCCGCTCACCGAGCACGCCGTGCAACGCTTGTTGCAGGGCGGCCAGTATGCGTGGGCCAAGCGCACGCTCGACAAGGAATTCCCCGAAGTCGTGTCGATCCTGCTGCGCCAGGCGAGCGAGTTCGGGTTTGGTTTTGCTTCGCGTCCCGAGTGGACGCCCGACGAGCTTTCGAAGCAGTGCCGCGACTGGGCCGCCGCGATCGTGAGCGAAGCACAAGGCGACGACGCGTTCGTCGATCCGCTCGCCGCGCAGATCAAGTCCGGCGTGCAGGACATCCAGGCGCTCGAGGAAGCAATGCAGACGCCCGCATGGCGGCTCTCCGAATCGCTGCGCCAGCGCGTGTACGAAGCGAAGATCGCCTGCGAGCAATCGAGCGGAAGCGCCGCGCGCGAAAAGCTCGGCGAACTGCGCGGTTTCCTGCGGCTGGGCATTACGCACGGCGTGTTTCAGAAGCAGGAAGCGCAGCAAATCATGGAATATCTGCGCCTGCTCAAGCCGGAAATCTTCGTCGAGGAACCCGACGACGTGTTCACGCGCCTCGCCGCGTGGCTGCGCAACTTTTTCGTGCCGCAAACGCGCGGCGCGGCGCGCGAGCCATCGCGCTAAAGCGCCGACGCTGTCGCAGCGAGCGGACGCCGCGAGCGCGAGCGGCGCAGGCCGAAGCGGAGCAGACCCTGGCGGCACGGCCGCGCCGGTTCGCAACGCACCGGCGTCAATCCCACATCTTGCGCAGCTTCGCGCCGATCTCGATTTTCGCCTGCGCGGCGGCCGCCAGCCCCGCCGCGCTCGGCGCGCTCGCCACGGGCGCGGGCGGCCACGCGCGCGACTCGAACATCGGCAGCATCGGCGTGCCGATGAAGCGCGTGCGCGACGCCCACACGTGCCGGTCGCCCGCCGCCGCCTGGTTGTGCACATAAAAACGCTGCGGCACGACGATGTGCAAGTCTTCCTTCGCGCGCGTCATGGCCACGTAAAGCAGGCGGCGCTCCTCCTCGAGTTCCTCGTCGCTGCCCGCGCCCAGATCGGACGGAATGCAGCCGTCCACGCCGTTGAGCACGAACACGTTGCGCCATTCCTGGCCCTTGGCCGAGTGGATCGTCGACAAGATCAGATAATCCTCGTCGAGCAGCGGATCGGCGGATTCGGCGCTGGTCGCGTCAGGCGGATCGAGCGTGAGTTCGGTGAGAAAGCGCTCACGCGACGCATACGTGCTCGCGATGCTCTCCATCTGCAACAGGTCGGCAAGACGCACCGGCGCGTCTTCGTGATTACGTTCGAGATGCGGCTCGTACCAGCGCCGCACGCGCTCGAACTCGGCGGGCCACGGCGTCGCGCGCATGGCGAGACTGTCGACGAGCGCCGCGAACGCGGGCCAGTCCTCGGCCGCGCGCGGCGGCGGTGCGAAGGCCGCGAGCGCTTCGGCCGCGCGGTAAGCGCCCGTGCAGGCCGCGATCTGATCGAGCAGGCGCGCCGCGTTCGCGGGCCCGACGCCCGGCAGCAATTGCGTAACGCGAAAGCCGGCCACGCGGTCGAGCGGATTCTCGGCCCAGCGCAGCACCGCGAGCACGTCCTTCACGTGCGCGGCGTCGAGAAAACGCAAGCCGCCGAACTTTACGAACGGAATATTGCGCCGCGCCAGTTCGATTTCGAGCGTCGCGCTGTGGTGCGCGGCGCGAAACAGCACGGCCTGCTGCTTGAGCGTCATGCCCGCCTCGCGCGCTTCCAGGATTTGCTCGACGACATAACGCGCCTGGGTGGCTTCGTCGGCGACGGTGACGAGGCGCGGGCGCTGCTGCGACGCGCGATCGGTCCAGAGATTCTTCGTGAAGCGCTCGGCGGCGGCGTCGATCACGGCGTTCGAAGCGGCAAGAATGGGCGCGGTCGAGCGGTAGTTGCGCTCGAGCGTGACCTGGCGCGCGGGCGGATCGAACTGCGCCGGGAAATCGAGGATGTTGCGCACGGTCGCGCCGCGAAACGAATAGATCGCCTGGGCGTCGTCGCCGACCACGGTGAGGCCGCGGCCGTCGGGCTTGAGCGCGAGCAGGATGGACGCCTGGAGCCGGTTGGTATCCTGGTATTCGTCCACGAGAATGTGGTCGAAGCGCGCGGCGAGATCGGCGGCAATGGCGGGTTCTGCCGCCATTGCCGCCCAATAGAGCAGCAAATCGTCGTAATCGAGCACGTTCTGCTTTTGCTTCGCGTCCACGTAGGAGGCAAACAGCACGCGCAGTTGCGGCTCCCATTCGAGACACCACGAGAACGAGCGATTGAGCACCGTGGCGAGCGAATCGCCCGTGTTGACGGCGCGCGAGTAGATCGCAAGACAGGTGGATTTCGACGGAAAGCGCTTTTCTTTCGCCGACAAACCTAGCTCGTGCCGCACGAGATTCATGAGATCCGCCGAATCCTCGCGGTCGTTGATCGTGAACGCGGGCGAAAGACCGATCTGCTCCGCGTATTCGCGCAACAAACGCGCGCCCACGCCGTGAAACGTGCCCGCCCACGTGAGCCCTTGCGCGAGTATGGCCGCCACGCCCGGCGCGCCCGCCGCGATGCGCGCGACGCGCCGCGTCATTTCCAGCGCCGCCCGGCGCGAAAACGTCAGCAGCAGGATGCGATGCGGGTCGGCGCCGTTGGCGATGAGATGCGCGACGCGGTGCGCGAGCGTATTGGTTTTGCCCGAACCCGCGCCCGCGATCACGAGAAGCGGTCCCGGCAGCGCGGCGCCCGGCGCAAAGCCCGCCTCGCCGCCGTGCTCGACCGCCGCGCGCTGCTCGTCGTTAAGCTTGGCGAGCCACGCCGCAACCGCCTGGGCGGCATCTTCCTGCGCTTGACCGGCGGCGCGGTCGGCGGTGGCGGGATCGGCAAGGGAAACGGTGGACACGGGCGCGAAATGAACAATAAGGACGAGGCGACGCACACTGTATATCCATACACCCCGCCTCGGCAAGCACGCGATTTTGCCGCGATCTGGCGATATTTACGCGGATCTTCGCGTTGCGGCACGCGATGCTCGCTCGAAAAGCGCAACGGCGGCCCCCTTTCGGACGCCGCCGTCGCTCATATTCAAAACTCGCCAGCGCGCAACAACGCGCGCTTACGGCTGTTGCTGGCCGCCCTGCTGCTGCGCCGACATGCCGTTCATTTGATCCTTCATCTCCGAGTCGTTGGCCTGACGGTCAGCCTTGCGGTTGATCTTCGCGTCCTTCACATCCGACTTGTACTGCGATTTCGCCTGCTTCTTCGCGTCCTTGTATTCGGCGTTCGCCGACTTTTTGGCGCTCTTGTACTCGGCGCTCGCCTGTGCGTTGGCGTTGCGCTTCTGCACGAGCGGATCGGGCGATTGCGGCGCCGTCAGAGTCTGCGGAGCGGGCGTGGGCTGCGCGATGCCGGCGGCGGCGGGCGCCTGGCCCGGCGCGGCGGCCGGCGCCATCGCGGGCGCCTGGTCGGCGGGCGGCGTGGCCGTCGATTGCGCGAAAGCGCCCTGTGCGAACACGGCGGCCGAAACGAGAGCAGTATTGGTGATGAGCTTGCGAATCTGGGTCATGGCGTATCCTCTTTGCAGTGGTTCCAAAAAGTGCGGTTGCAACGGGCATACCCGTGAGAGCCGCGCCGGGATTTCGTCGGGGACGATTCACCGCCAACTACGGCGAAACGGTGTCTGCGAACCGGCGTGAAACCATTGTCATCTGAAGATTGGCGCGCAGTCCCGCGGCGTTACTCACGGTTTCATTTGCTGACGAATTCATAACATCCGGCCCTCAAACGTAACAACGCCATGCAACAACGGACGGCCGCCGGCACCAGGCGAAGGCGCGCGGCAAGACGCGAGGCATCGCGTATCATGCAGACCCTTCGCGCGCCGTCCGGCCGCACATCCGACACACCCGGACACACCCCCGGCCGCACATCCGTTACCAGCGATTCCCACGCCATGCCCAATCTCGATTTCACGCTGACCGGCGATTTCGTCGAACTGCACAACCTTCTCAAGATCACCGGCCTCGCGGACAGCGGCGGCTCGGCCAAGCAGATCGTCGCTTCGGGCGCGGTCAAGGTCGACGGCGAAGTCGAACTGCGCAAAACCTGCAAGATTCGCGCGGGGCAGTCCGTGCTGCTGGGCGACACGCGCATCGCCGTGAAGGAAGCAGACTGACGGAAGCGGCCTGACGCACGACCTTCGACGCGTGCGCCGGGAACACGGCGATGCACCGGATTCGTGCATTCGCATCGACAAGCGCGCCGTCACGCAATAAGCTTTCGGGTTCGATACGACCATCGGCCCGAGGCGCTTTCGTCCGCCCGATCCCTTTCGGTGATGGCGGCCGCCGGGCCTGAAACCGCGCGACCGCTCGCGCCGCCCGCTCCCATGACCCGCACCACGCGCACGCTTTCCAGCCGCTCCACGCTCGCGCCGCCCACGCTGGGCCGCCACGCCGCCGACACCGCCCGCCTCGCCGGGCCGCTCGCCATCGCCCAGCTTTCGCAGATGGCGATGAGCGTGACCGACACGGTGCTGCTCGGCTCGCTCGGCGCCGACGCGCTCGCGGCGGGCGGCCTCGGCGCGAACCTGTTCTTCGTGGTCGTGACCGTGCTGCAAGGCGTGCTGACCTCGGTGAGCGTGAGCGTCGCGCAGGCGCGCGGCGCCGACGACGAGAGCCGCGTGCCGCACATCTACTGGACCGGTTTCGCGCTCTCGCTGTTGCTGGCGGTGCCCGCCTTCGCCCTGCTCTCGTTCGCCGCGCCCATCCTGCTGGCGCTCGGCGAGCCGCCGCTGCTCGCGCATCACGTGGGCGAATACGCGGCCGTGCTGCGCTGGGGCGCGCCCGCAAGCCTGATCGGCGTGGGGCTGATGCGCTCGTTTCTGCCCGCCATCGGCGCGGCGCGGCGGCTCCTGTGGATCTCGATCGGCTGCGTGTTCTTCAACGGCTTTCTCAACTATGGGCTGATCCACGGCGCGTGGGGATTGCCGCGTCTGGGGTTCCTCGGCTCGGCGGCGGCCACGGCGGTCACGGTCTGGCTCACGGCGCTCGTGCTGATGGCGCTGCTGCATCTGCGGCCCTCGCATCAGCGCTTCGTGGTCGCGCGGCGGCCCACGGCGCCGCTCATGGGCGAGCTGTTCACGATCGGCTGGCCGGTGGCCATCACCTATGCCGTCGAAGCGACGCTCTTTCTCGCCACGGGCCTGCTCGCGGGCCTGCTCGGCGAGATGCCGCTCGCGGCGCACCAGATCGCGCTCAACGTGGCGTCCGTGAGCTTCATGGTGCCGCTTTCCATCGGCCAGGCGGCCAACGTGCGCGTGGGCTACTGGATCGGCGCGGGCGTGCCGCGCGCGGCGCGTCATGCTGGCTTCGTGGCGCTCGGCCTGGGCGTGGCGTTCATGACGCTTTCGGCGCTCGTGATGGTGCTCGCGCCGCATTCGATCGTGCGCCTCTACCTCGATCTCGACGATCCCGCCAACGCGCGCACCGTGGCGCTCGCCACCACGCTGCTCGGCGTGGCGGCCATCTTCCAGATCGTCGATGGCGTGCAGACCGTCGGCTCGGGCTGTCTGCGCGCCTTCAAGGACACGCGCGTGCCGATGGTCGCGGCCACGCTCGGCTACTGGGGCATCGGCTTTCCGACCGGCTATGCGCTCGCGTTCCACTTCGGCATGGGCGCGCTCGGCCTCTGGTGGGGGCTCGCGGCGGGCCTCGCGAGCGTGGCCGTGCTGATGACGTGGCGCTTCCATCGCATCAGCAAGGCGCAGTGCGCGCGCTGAGACGGACCGTCCCGGCGCAAGCGCGAGGGCATGCGACCGGACGGGCAAACCGGGCGGTTAGAATACGCCGCTTGGGCGCAGCGAACCGCCGCGCCCAAGCCGTCCCACAAGGGCAGAAATAACGATCAGGAGACCGCGCCCCGCGCCTCGCCGGCCACCCCGGCAACGCCGCGCGCGAAAGCCGCCGCCTTTCGTGGCCGTTCGCCACGGCTCGGCGCGACGGGCAGCCTCGCCGCGCGCTTTCGGCGTCGCTCCCTTCCGGCGTCGCTCCCTTTCGGCGTCGCTCCATTCGAGCGATTCGATCGCTCCATGCGGGAGATGCAAGACGGGCGATAGAAGCAAGGCAAGCAAGACACGCGACAGAAGCAATAGCGGCGATGCGGACGATTCCGGCTATCGGCACGAAGCCCGCGCCTGACTTGTCCTGCCTGCGCCCGCTCCTGTCTCGCGCGCACGGCCGCGACGCGGCGCCACGACAACACGACACACCACCCTCAGGGACTTTTCACATGCTTGCCCCGATCACCCGACTTTTCCCGCTCTGGGCCGTGCTGGCCTCGATCCTCGCGTATTTCAATCCGGGCGCCGTCGCCCCCATCGCGCCGCACGTCACGACGCTTCTGATGATCATCATGCTGGCGATGGGCGTAACGCTCTCGTTCGCCGACTTCCAGCGCGTCTTTACGCGGCCCGCGCCGGTGGCGGCCGGCATCTTCCTGCATTACCTCGTGATGCCGCTCGCCGCGTGGGCCATTGCCAAGGTGCTGCGCATGCCGCCCGATCTCACGGCGGGCATGGTGCTGGTGGGCAGTGTGGCGAGCGGCACGGCCTCGAACGTGATGATCTATCTCGCGCGCGGCGACGTGGCGCTTTCGGTGACGATCAGCGCGCTTTCGACGCTCGTGGGCGTGTTCGCGACGCCGCTGCTCACGCGCCTTTACGTGGACGCCTCGATCGTCGTCGACGTGCGCGGCATGCTCATGAGCATCTTGCAGATCGTCGGTTTGCCGATCGCCATCGGCCTCGTGGTGAACCGCGTCGCCGGCGGCCTCGTGCGCCGTGTCGAGCCGATCCTGCCGCTGGTTTCGATGGTGTCGATCCTCGCGATCATCGCCGCCGTGGTGGGCGGCACGCACGCGAGCATCGCCACGGTCGGCCCGGTGGTCGCGCTGGGCGTGGTGCTGCACAACGGCATCGGCCTGCTGGGCGGCTATTGGGGCGGCCGCCTGCTCGGCTTCGACGAGTCCGTGTGCCGCACGCTCGCCATCGAGGTGGGCATGCAGAACTCGGGGCTCGCCGCCACGCTCGGCAAGCTCTACTTCACGCCGTTGGCCGCCTTGCCGGGCGCGCTGTTTTCGGTGTGGCACAACCTCTCGGGCTCGCTGCTCGCGGGCTACTGGGCGGGCAAGCCGGCGCGCGGCAGCGATCGCGACGCAGCGAACGCGGCGACGGGTTCGGCCGAACGCGGCTGAAGCCGCCAAGGCGTGATGCGGCCCGCAATTTGCTTCTCCTGCCGCACGATTGCGCGACCGCGCAATTCGCGTGCGCCGGTTTGCGTAGAATCGACGCGCAAACCGTGCAACGCCCTTGCGCGAGGCGCACGCCAAGCCAGGCACGCCGCTCGTGCGGCCGATGAGGAGAATCCGCTTGCCCACGCAACATCTTTCGCTCGCTGCTTGCATCGTTGACGGCACCACGGCCGGCACCGCCGCCGCCCGCACCGCCGCCGCCCCGGCCCGCGAGCGTGCCGCCTCGCGCGCGGCCGCGCTGCTGCGCCGCGCCCTCACCATCGCCTGCCTCGCCACGCTCACGGCGCTCGCGGCCTGCGCCACGCGCCCGCCCGCCAGCGCGCTGCAACGCGAGCACACGCAAGCGCTCGCGCCTTCCACGGCCACGCCGCTCGGCGCCGCGCTCGCCGCGCCCGAGGCCGCGCACGCGGGCCAAACCGGTTTCCGCCTTCTCGCCACCGGCACCGACGCGTTGCAGATGCGCATCGCGCTCGCGCGCGCGGCCACCAAAACGCTGGACATGCAGTACTACATCGCCAACGAGGACACGACCGGCAAGCTGCTGCTCGGCGCCGCACTCTACGCGGCCGATCGCGGCGTGCGCGTGCGCATGCTCGTCGACGATCTGAACTTCCACGACATCGACAAGCTGATGGCCGCGCTCAACAGCCATCCGAACATCGAGATCCGCGTGTTCAATCCGTACGGAAGCTCGCAGGAAAGCGTGTTCCGCCGCACGACCAACGTCTTCACCAACATCGACGCCTTCACGCGCCGCATGCACAACAAGGCGATGATCGTCGACAACCAGCTCGCGATCGTGGGCGGGCGCAATCTCGGCGACGAATACTTCAGCGCGAGCCCCACCTTGCAGTTCAGCGATCTCGACATTCTCGCGGCCGGCCCGGTCACGGCGCAGGTTTCGAAGAGTTTCGACGACTACTGGAACAGCGACTTCGCCTATCCGCTGCGCGCGCTCAATCATCAAAAGTTCGACGCGCACGACCTCGACCTCGCGCGCGACGATCTGCGCGAGCACTGGCACAAGGACGCCGATCCGTACAACGCGAAACCGCTCAACGCCACGCCGCTCGCCGAGCAGATCGCGCGCGGCGAGCTCGGGCTCGTGTGGGCGAACTGCGAGTTCGTCGCGGACGCGCCCGAAAAGATCGCGGGCCTGAGCCCGGGCGAAATGGGCGACGCGATGCGCGTGACGCTCGCGCGCATGAACGCCGCGCAGCACAGCGTGCTGATCTTCTCGCCGTATTTCGTGCCGCACGAAGCGGGCGTGGACGCAATCCGCAAGCTGGAGGCGCGCGGCGTTCATGTGTCCATTCTCACCAACTCCCTCGCGGCCACCGACGCCGTGGCCGTGCAGGCGGGCTACAGCCCATACCGCGTGCCGATGCTCAAGGCGGGCGCCGAACTCTACGAATTCAAGCCCACGCTGCCCTCGCCCAACGATTCGCGCCGGCTCGGCATCGTCGGCTCGGAGTCGCGCGCGAGCCTGCACGCGAAAGCGTATGTCGTCGACGAAAGCACGCTCGTGATCGGCTCGCTCAATCTCGATCCGCGCTCGGCGAACCTCAACACGGAACTCGCGCTCATCGTCGAAAGCCCGCCGCTCGCGCACGAAGTGGCCGGCTATTTCCGGCTCGCGACCTCGCCCAAGGTGAGCTACCGCGTCACGCTCGCGACGCCGGCCGAACTCGCGCAACTGCGCGGCAGCGCGACCGCTTCGCCGCTCGTGTGGACCGACGAGGAAAACGGCATGATCCGCACCTACAACCTCGATCCCGGTGCGGGTTTCTACCGAAATCTCCTAACCGGGCTATTCTTGCTGTTGCCGGTCGACAGCCAGTTGTGACGCGCCACGGGTTTTCGGACCCGAGGCGCGGCGCGATTCGCGGCACAGGTCGGCCGCCCTGCACGATCCGCCGCTTCAGCCAGCCGGAAACGCAAACGCGCGGGCGCCGCGCCCCGGCGCGCGGCAAGCCCGCGGTCAGCCATCGCAAGGATCGATCCGAACCCGTCACGCAAGCGGCGCCAGGCCTCGTGGCCCGGCACCGCCTCAATCACCGGAGCATCGAATGACCGCAAGCAACGACAACGTCCGCATGGAGCGCGACACGTTCGGCGAAATCGCCGTGTCCGCGCAGCAGCTATGGGGCGCGCAGACGCAGCGATCGCTGCAAAACTTCCGTATTTCGACGGAAAAACAGTCGCCCGAACTCGTCACGGCGCTCGCCACCATCAAGCGTGCCGCCGCCGAAGTGAACCTCGCGCTCGGCGTGCTCGACGAAACGAAGGCGCAGGCGATCGTCAAGGCCGCCGACGAGATCATCGCGGGCCGGCATGCTGGCGAATTCCCGCTTGCCGTGTGGCAAACGGGCTCCGGCACGCAAACCAACATGAATCTGAACGAGGTGATCGCGAATCGCGCGAGCGAGATTCTGGGCGGCGAGCGCGGCGAGTCGCGCAAGGTGCATCCGAACGACGACGTGAATCGCGGCCAGTCGTCCAACGACGTGTTCCCGACGGCCATGCACGTGGCGGCGGCCGTGGGCATCGTCCAGCATCTGCTGCCGGCGCTCAGGACGCTGCGCGACACGCTCGACGCGAAAGCGAAGGCGTTCGCCGATATCGTGAAGATCGGCCGCACGCACTTGCAGGACGCCACGCCGCTCACGCTCGGCCAGGAATTCTCGGGTTACGTCGCGCAGCTCGATCACGGCATCAAGCATGTCGAATCCACGCTGCCGCATCTCTACGAACTCGCGCAGGGCGGCACGGCGGTGGGCACGGGCCTGAACGCGCACCCGCAATTCGCGCAGAAGGTGGCCGAAGCCATCGCCAGGCTCACGGGCGTGCCGTTCGTCACGGCGCCCAACAAATTCGAGGTGATGGCGGCCGCCGACGCGCTCGTGTTCGCGCACGGCGCGCTCAAGACCGTGGCCGCGAGCCTCATGAAAATCGCCAACGACGTGCGCTGGCTCGCGAGCGGCCCGCGCTGCGGTCTGGGCGAGCTGTCGATTCCCGAAAACGAGCCGGGAAGCTCGATCATGCCGGGCAAGGTCAATCCTACGCAGTCCGAAGCGGTGACCATGCTCTGCTGCCAGGTGTTCGGCAACGACGTGGCCGTGAACATGGGCGGCGCGAGCGGCAACTTCGAGCTGAACGTGTTCCGCCCGATGATCGCGCACAACGTGCTGCAATCGATCCGCCTGCTCGCCGACGGCGCGCTCTCGTTCAACGATCACTGCGCCGTGGGCATCGAGCCGAACCGCCCGCGCATCGACACGCTGCTCAACGAATCGCTGATGCTCGTGACGGCGCTCAATCCGCACATCGGCTACGACAAGGCCGCGCAGATCGCCAAGAAGGCGCACAAGGAAGGCACGACGCTCAAGGCCGCCGCGCTCGCGCTCGGCCACGTGAGCGAGCAGCAGTTCGACGAGTGGGTGAAGCCGCACGAAATGGTCGGCAATCTCAAGGGCTGAATTTCGCGTCGCTGAATTGCCGCGGGTTTGATGTCGGCAGCTTTGCGTCGGCAAGAAAACGGGCGGCGAGCCTCATGGCCCGCCGCCCGTTTTTTTCGCCCGCGATTTTCAGCGAGCGACGCGCTCAGACTTCACCCTTGGCGACTTCCTCGGGCTTGAGTTCGACGATCGCGTCGAGCGCTTCCTTCACGTCGAGCGCATATTTGGCGAGGCGCTTCTGCTCATCGGTTTCGGGCACGAAGGTGGGCACGGGAATCGGGTTGCCGTTTTCGTCGACGGCCACGAACACGATCAGACAGTCGGTGGTGAGACGCAACTGGCCGCTTTTCGGATCGCCCGCATGCACGGTGATGTGGATGTGCATCGAGGTGCGGCCCGTGGCCACCACGCGCGCGCGCAACTCGACCATGTTGCCGACCAGAATCGGCCGGCGAAAGCGGATGTTGCCCACGCTCACCGTCACGCAATAGCGGCCGGACCAGACGGCCGCGCACGCATAGGCGGTTTCGTCGATCCATTTCATCAGCGCACCGCCGTGCACTTTGCCGCCGAAATTCACCGAAGTGGGCTCGGCAAGGAAACGGAACGTCGTTTCCGAACGATCCAGCGGTTGGGATGGCGTCTTCATCTCGTGGGCGCTCATGGCAACGCCGCTCGCGCGGCTTCGATTGGGGGGAAGGCGTCGATTATACGAGGGCAATCAGCGGGCGCAATGCACGCCGGCGATGGCGATGGGCGGGCGCGTCGGCACTGCCTGGGGGCGTGCGTCGGGTGCGCCGCCGGTCGCGCTTCAGTTCGCGCTTCAGTTCGCGCTTCAGTTCGCGCTTCAGGTCGCGCCTCGGGTCGTGCTCTAGGTCGCGCTCCAGGCCGTGCCTTGGGTCGTGCCTCCGGCCGCGCCTCCGGTCGCGCTTCAGGTCGCGCCTCGGGTCGTGCTTCAGGTCGCGCTCTAGGCCATGCCTCGGGTCGCCCCTCCGGCCGCGCCTCAGGTCGCGCTTCAGTTCGCCGCTCGGGTCGCGCTCCAGGCCGTGCCTCAAGTCGCCCCTCGGGTCGCGCCGCACGTCGCCGCCTGGCGCCCGGCCTGGCCCCGCCGTTGCGGATCGGCGTTTCGCTTCGGCGTTTCGCTTCGCCGATCCGGCTCGCCGCCCGGTTCCCCGCTCAGCTCGCCGCAAACCGCGCGCGGTAATCGAGCGGCAGCACGCCGTAGCGCCGCTCGAACGCGCGCCGCAGATTCTGCTCGCTGCCGAAACCGCAATCGGCGGCAATCCGCTTGAGCGGCCGGCGCGACGCGGCGAGCGCGTGCGCGGCCGCTTCCACGCGCATCGCCGCCACCGTGCGCGCGGGCGTGCGCCCGACCGCCTCGGCGTAGCGCCGCGCGAAGGTGCGCGGACTCATGCACGCGGCTTCGGCAAGACGCTCCACGCTCAGCTCGCCTTGCAGATTGCCGGCCATCCACGCGTGAAGCGCGTCGAATTCGCCGCCCGCCGCGGTTTGCGCCGCCAGCATTTCGCTGAACTGCGCCTGGCCGCCGGGCCGCTTCATGAACACGACGAGCCGTTGCGCGGCCTGCATCGCGACCGCGTGGCCGCAGTCCTCCTCGATCAGCGCGAGCGCGAGGTCGATGCCGGCCGTCACGCCCGCCGAGGTCCAGACCACGCGGCCGTCGCGTTCGTCGCGGATAAAGATCGGCTCGGGATCGACTTCGACGCGCGGAAAACGGCGCGCGAGCTGCGCGGCGTTGCGCCAGTGCGTGGCGGCGCGACGGCCGTCGAGCAGCCCCGCCGCCGCGAGATAGAACGCGCCCGTACACACCGAGGCGACGCGCCGCGCGCGCGGCGCCGCCGCCGCGATCCAGGCGACGAGTTCGGGTTGCAGCGGGGAGGTTTCGTCGACAGGAACGCCAGGCACGATCAGCGTGTCGATGGCCGCGGGATCGAGCGCGTCGAGCCGTTCGGTGACGATCGGCATGCCCGCGAAGGTGGGCAGCACGCCGCCGTCGACAGAAGCGAGCGTCGTGCGATAGGCGCTCGCGGCGGGCTGCATCGGGTCCGGATTGGCGTCCGGATTTGCGACGGAAATTGCGCCGGAATTTGCGTCCGAACTTGCGCCGGAATTTGCGTTCGGGTTTGCGTCCGGGTTTGCGTTCGGGTTTGCGTTTGAAGTCACGCCCGCAGTTGCGGCGGACGTTACCGCATACGTCGAGGAAAAAGCGCCGACGCCGCCTCGCATCGCCAGTTCGGCGCGCCAGAACGCTTCGACCGGCCCGCACGCATCGAGCAGCACGAGATTCGGCGCGACGGCAAACACGATGTGGCGCGCGGCGGCGCGAGCGGGAGAAGCGGACGGGAAAGGCATGACGGCAACATCCATGACGCGAATCCACGCATCATCGCACGGCGCGATCTGGCAGTCAGGTCAAAGCGGCATCAATTCCTGCCACTGCACCGCTGCTACGTTGCCGCATGCGCCGCGTTATTTGTGGAACGTAATGCCTTCGTCGATGGTGCCGTACATCGTGATGCCGCTCGCGCCGCTGGACGAACCGGAGCCCGAGCCGCCGCCCGCGCAGGCAACGCACGAAAGCGTGAGCGCGATGGCGGCGAGCGAAGCGAGAAAGCGTGTCATGAGCGGGCGATGGCAAGCGGAAAAGCCCGATTTTAGCGCGGCGTCCCGGCCGTTCGCAGAACGCGTCCCGGCGGCTCGGCGGTTCGGCGGTTCGTTTCCATCGACACTTCATCTCGCGCCGAAACGTCGAATACCGCGATTGGCTAGAGTATCGGCATCGACATCGACTTTTCCGCCATCGCCCCGGGAGCCCTCATGACGCGCCCCAACCCCGACGAATCGAGCCATTTTCCCGGCCTTGCGCGCGTGGCCGCCCTGCTCGCCGACCCCGGCCGCGCCGCCATGCTCTGGGCGCTCATGGACGGCAGCGCGCGGCCCGCGGGCGAACTCACGCTGATCGCGGGCCTCTCGCCTTCCTCGGCGAGCGGCCATCTCGCGCGCCTCGCCGAAGGCGGCCTGCTCGCGCACGACGTGCGCGGCCGTCATCGCTATTACCGCATCGCCACGCCCGACATGGCCGCCGCCATCGAAGCGCTGATGAACGTCGCTCACGCCGCCGCGCCCGCGCGAGCGCTCACGCGGCCCGCGCGCACGGTGCCGCTGGAAATGCGCCGCGCGCGCACCTGCTACGACCACATGGCCGGCGAAGTCGCGGTGCAGGTGTTCGAGCGTTTCGTCGATGGCGGCCTGCTCGTGCGCGACGGCGACACGCTCGACGCCACGCCGGCCGGCGCGGCCCGCCTCGCCGGCTGGGGCGTCGACGTTGCGGCGCTGCGCACGCGGCGGCGGCGCTTCGCGTGTACCTGTCTCGACTGGAGCGAACGGCGCCCGCATCTGGGCGGCGCGCTCGGCGCGGCGCTGCTCGACTCGTGGATGCAACGCGGCTGGGTCGAACGCGCGAGCCGCCCGCGCGTGCTACGCATCACGCCGCAAGGAGAGCGCGAATTCACCGCGCTCGTCGACGCCAAAAGCTGACGAAATCGCGCGAACGGCGGCTTGGGGCGCGCTCACACGTTCTGTTACATCTGCGGCATAAGCCTTAACAATTCGGTGCGCATGGAAACAAGCGCGGCGGATACAGTGGCCGTCATGGAGCGCCGCAAGCACGCTGGCGCCCTGGAGAACGAACATGACAACGCGCACGGCTACGCCATCCCATACACCGTCTGAACCGTCCCATTCACCGTCCCAACCGTCCGCTGCGCCCTTTGCTGCGCCGTCTCGTCATCGGAATGCCGGCCGCCCGCTCACCTCGCTCACGCTGTTCGCCTGCGCCGCGCTCGCCGCGCTGAATCTTGCCATCGCGCCCGCGGCCTTCGCGCAAGCGGCGCCGCCCGCCGTCGCGCCCACTGCCGCGCCGCCGGCGCAGAGCGCGGCCAGCGACCCGCCCGGACGCGTCGCGCGGCTCGACTACATGGCCGGCGCCGTGACGACCGAACCGGCCGGCGCGACCGACTGGTCCTACGCGCAGCTCAACCGCCCGCTCACGACCGGCGACCAGCTCTGGAACGACGCCAACGCGCGCTCGGAACTCCACATCGGCTCGACGGCCGTGCGCATGGGCGCGCAAACCAGCCTCGACGTGCTCAATCTCGACGACCAGAGCACCCAGCTCAAGGTCGCGCAAGGCACGCTCTCGACGCGCGTGCGCGAGGTTCCGGCGGGCACCGCGTACGAAATCGACACGCCGAATCTCGCGCTCGGCGTGACGAGCCCCGGCGACTATCGCGTCGACGTCGCGCCCGACGGCAGCGCCACCACCGTGACCGTGCGCAGCGGCAGCGTGACCGTCTACGGCGAGAACGGCCAGTTGCCGATGTCGGCGGGCCAGCAGATCCGTTTCGCCGGCGTCGATCTCCAGCAAACCGCCAACAACGCCGCGCCGCCCGCCGACGCCTTCGACCAGTGGGCGCTCGCGCGCGACGCCGCCGAGGATCGCTCGGTCTCGGCGCGCTACGTCTCGCGCGACATGCCCGGCTACCAGGATCTCGATAACAACGGCACGTGGCGCAGCGACCCGCAGTACGGCGAAGTCTGGGTGCCGAACGCGGTGCCCGCGGGCTGGGCGCCGTATCACGACGGTCATTGGGTCTGGCAGGCGCCGTGGGGCTGGACCTGGGTCGACGACGCGCCGTGGGGCTTCGCGCCCTACCACTACGGCCGCTGGGCGCATGTCGACGATAGCTGGGCCTGGGTGCCGGGCCCGCTCGTCGAGAGCGCGCCGCCCGTTTATGCGCCCGCGCTGGTCGCATTCGTGGGCGACGGAGGCGGCGGCACGGACTGGGGCGTGAACCTCGCCATCGGCGGCGCGGCGGCGGCGGGCGTCGCGTGGTTCGCGCTGGGGCCGGGCGAGCCGTGGCATCCGCGCTGGGCCGACTGGAGCCCGCGTTACTACGACCGCGTGAACCGCCCGGTCGTCATCAACAACGTCGTCAACAACTATCGGCAGAACGTGAACATCAACGTCCACAACACGTTCGTCAATTACCGCGTGCCCGGCGCCGTGACGGCCGTGCCGGCGACGGCGTTCGTGCATGGGCAGTCGGCGTCGCGGTTCGCGCAGCACGTCGATCCGCAGCAATGGCGCAACGCGCGTCTGCAATCGGGCACGCCCGGCATCGCGCCGGTCAAGGGCAGCTTCGGGCCGAATCAACATCGCGCCGATTACCGGCCGCCCGCCGCGCTGAACCAGCGCCAGGTGGTCGCGACGCGCGCGCCGGTCGCGCCGCCCGCGTTCCACGACAGTCTCGCGCAGCGCTATGCGCACGCTGGCGGCCAGGTGCCGGGCGCGGGCGCGCCGGTGGTGCGCGTCTCGGCGCCCGCGCACGCGTCGTTTGGGCCGTTCTCGCCCGCCTCGCGCGGCGCGTGGTCCGCGCAGAACGTGCGCGTGGTCGGGCCGCACACGCCGCCGATGAGCGCGGCGGGCAGGCCGGGCGAAGCACAAGCCGGGCGTGCGGACAGGCCGGGGAACGCGCCGGCGCCGGGGTTCACGGGCATGGCGGGCGCGCCCAATGCGAACGCGATGCAGCGCGGCCGGCCCGGCGCGCCGGCCGCCGCGCAGGCGCCCCAGCAGGCGCGCGGACAAACCCAGGAACAAGCGCACGGCGTGCCGCGTCCGCCGCAACTCGCCGCGCCGTTCGCGGGCCGCCCCGAAGGCGGCGCGCCCGCGAACGGCCAGGCCGCGTCGAACGGTGCGAACGCGGGAACGAACGCCGCGCGCGCGCCGGAAGGCGTGCAGCATCAACCCGTATGGACGCAGCAGCACGCGCCGATGGCGATGCGCGGCCAACCGGGCAACAACGAAGCCGGCCGCCCGCCCGCGACGGCAATGCCATCGCCGCGCGATGCGGGTTCCGAGGGGAACCGGCTGGCTGGCCATGAAGCTGGACGTGACGCCGGTCGCGAAGCGCCGCACCCGGCCGCGATGCAGCACGAGGCGCCGCAAGCGCAGACGGCGCATCAGCCGCCGATGCCGCAGCAAGCACAGCCACGGCCGCAACCCCAGGCGCAAGCGCGCGCGGAGTTTCATCCGCAGCCGCAGCCGCAAACTCGCGCCGAGCCCCGCCCGCAGCCGCAACCCCAGCAGCAGGCCCGCGCCGAGTTCCATCCGCAACCGCAGCAGCAGCCGCGCGAGGCGTTCCATCCGCAGCCCCAGCCGCAGCAACGGGCGGAATTTCATCCGCAGCAGCAACAGCCGCCGCAACAAGCGCATCCGCAGCCCCAGCCGCATCCGCAAGAGCGCGCGTCGGGCGGCAATCACGACGAGCATCATCACGGCTGAGCGCCGCCCCTGCGTTACCGGCAGCAACGAAAAAGCCCGCGAAGCGCGGGCTTTTTCACGTCGTCGGAGAACCCATCGGACAAACCATCGAGCCTTACGCGGCTACACCGCCATCGGCGCGGTCAGCGGCTCGTGGTGACGGTAATCGACGAGCGAAAAATCGGACGGTTCGATCTTGTCGAGCCATTCCGGTTCGTAGACGCCGGTTTTGGCGTACTCGGGCACGCGCTCCGAAATCGCGAGCTTCGGGCTTTCGAACGGCTCGCGGCGCAGTTGCTCGTTGAGCATGTCGAGCTGATTCTCGTAGATGTGCGCGTCGCCGATGAAATACGTGAACCAGCGCGGCGTGTAGCCCGTCAACCGGCCGACGAGATGCAGCAGCACCGCGCCTTCGGTCAGGTTGAACGGCGTGCCGAGGCCCACGTCGTTGCTGCGGATGTACAGGCACAGCGAGATTTCGCGCCTCGTGGGGTTCGGCAGGAACTGGTAAAGCAGATGGCACGCGGGCAGCGCGATCTCCTCGAGCACCGCCGGGTTCCAGGCATGAAACAAAATGCGCCGGTCGGTGGGGTTTTGCATGATGGTGTCGAGGCACTGGCGAAGCTGGTCGATCGCCTTGTAGAGCAGCACCTTCGGCTGGCCGCCCTCGCTGAATTGCGCGACCTGTGCGTAACCGCGCGACTGCGCGTCGGCGATCCGCGCGGCCTCGCCCGCGTCGAGCACCTTGTAGGCCGGCCAGCGCCGCCATTGCACGCCGTACACGTCGCCGAGATCGTCGGTGCCTTCGCGGTACGGATTCGCGAGCCACTGCTCGTTGGCGTTCGCGTTGGCGTCCCAGACCTTGCAGCCGAGCGCGCGAAATTCCGCCGCGTTGCGCGAGGCGCGCAGAAACCCGACCAGTTCGCCCACGGCCGACTTGAACGCGAGCTTCTTCGTCGTCACCGCCGGAAAGCCTTGCTGGAGGTCGAAGCGCAGCATCGCGCCCGGCTGGCTGATGGTGCGGATGCCGGTGCGGTTTTCCTGCCACGTGCCGGTGTCGAGAATCGAGCGCACAAGCTCGAGATACTGTTTCATGCGGGTTCCTTCGGCGGGCGGTGCGGCGTCGCTTCGATCTCGCTTCGGGGTCGATCGGCGCCGGCTCGTTCAAAGGAAGGATTTTAACAGTGCGCGGCGCGCTCGCCCGGCGGACAATAAACCGGAAAGCGTCTCCGGTAAGCCGCGGCGCGATCGTATCGGAAACCTATCGGCCCGACGTCGAAGCGAGATCGAATCGAAGCCGCGCCGAACACCGCATCGAAATCCGCACCCAATCCGCACCCAACCCGCGTCGAAGCTCGCATCGAAACTCGCATCGAAGCCGGCGTCGCTGAAAACGATACCGATGCGTCATCAACGCATGTAGCCGATTCATCGCCCAAACCAGGCCGGGACGCCATGCAAAGGAAAACGGGCGGCGCACGCGCCGCCCGCTTCGGCATCGGAGAACAGCGCCTAGCGGCCGCCCGAAGCCAGGCCGCCCGGATGCGGCGCGAGCGGCTCGCTTTCCAGATGGCGCATGCCATGCGCGCACAGCAGACGATACAGCGTGACGCGCGAGATGCCGAGTTCGCGCGCGGCGTCGCCGAGACGGCCGCGATGGCGCAGCAGCGCAAGCTCGATGGCCTGGCGCTCGGCGGCCTCGCGCGCCTGCGAAAGCGACACCGGCACGACTTCGACGTAATCGCCTAGTTCCAGATCGCGCGCCGTGATCGCGCGGCCCTCGGTCATCACGATCGCGCGGCGCACGCGGTTGATCAGCTCGCGCACGTTGCCGGGCCAGCTATAGTTGTGAAGCGCCGCGATGGCGTCGGGCGAAAAGCCGCGCAGGCGCCGGCTGCCGTCTTTCCTGAAGCGTTCGAGCATGTGGCGCGCGAGCAGCTCGATGTCCTTGCCGCGCGCGCGCAACGGCGGCTCGTCGATTTGCAGCACGCACAGGCGGTGATACAAGTCCTGGCGAAAGCGCCCTTCCACCATCGCCGCGCGCATGTCGACGTGCGTCGCCGAAATGATGCGCACGTCCACCGGCACCGACTGATGGCCGCCCAGGCGCTCGATCTTGCCTTCTTGCAGGAAGCGCAGCAGGCTCGCCTGGCTTTCCATCGGCAAATCGCCGATTTCGTCGAGAAACAGCGTGCCGCCGTTGGCCGCTTCCACCCGGCCGATCTTGCGCTGGCTCGCGCCCGTGAAGGCGCCGCGCTCGTAGCCGAACAGTTCCGATTGCAGCAGATGCGGCGGAATCGCGCCGCAGTTGATCGGCACGAACGGCGCGCTGCGGCGCGCCGAACGCTCGTGGATCGCCACCGCCGTGAGTTCCTTGCCCGTTCCCGATTCGCCCGAGATGAACACGGGCGCGTCGGTCATGGCGACCTTGCGGATCGAGCGGAACAACGCGAGCATCGCGTCGCACGAACCGACCATCTCGCCCTCGCTGCCGCCCGTGGTGTCGTTGGCCGAGGCTTCGCCGAGCGAGACCATGCCATAGGCGTGGCCCACGGAGTCGACGATGCGGTCGCCGTTCCACGGCACCGTTACGTAATCGAAACAGTAATCGCGCACCAGACGGCGCAGCGTCGCGTCCTGAAGCTGGCCCGTCGTGGTCGCGGCGACCCAGCCGACATTAGGCAACGTGAGGCACGGCTCGAATGCGCCGATTTCGTTAAGGTGGAAGTCGCTCGACAAGTCGATGAGTCCGCCCGCGGGCACCCCCGAGCGCAACGCGCGACGCGCGTCCCGCGCCGTTCCCACCACTTCAACCTGCCAGCCGCGCTCGTGGAAACGCTCATTGAGCGCCGCGATTGGATTGCGCGTCACATACACCAACTGCCGCGTTGCAGGTTCCATTATTCAGATCCTCTTGCCAACACATCGTTTGGGAATGACGGCACGCACCTGAATGACCAGACACGCAGCAAAAAAAAACGCTCGTCCGTACGCCGGTAAAAGGCGAACGGGCATGCTTTTGCTGACAGTGAATCCCCGAGTTTGGCGTGTGTGTCAACGTGCCCGATGGCGGGCTTTTTCTTTTCTCGTAATACGGCTTTTTCTGAAGCTTACTATAGCCGCATGGCAGTTGGATAGAACTTATGCGAATGGAATCGTTAAGGGACCGATGGAAGCATTTCCAGCATAAAAGAACGGTTTTTCTTTACCGATTTGTATTTGGCGGATGCAGAAATAATTACGCATGTTTCCATTCGCTTAATACCCAAAATAACTTGCGCGGGTGTGCGCGCAACCTTTTCTCCCTTGAAACCGTTTGGCATTGCCAAGGCGTTTTAAGCGGCCTCGCGTTTCAACACTGAAACGTTTTGGCGTATATCCGCCATTCAGGATTCGCAGCAGTTGGCAGGACCCGAAGCGCATCAACGGATTGCGGCCGATGGCACACGTTTCGCTAAATGTCTCGCACCAGGAGATACGCCATGCGACTCAACATCCAGCAAGTCCGGCGCAGTGTCATCGGCAGCGGCCGCGCCTGCGCCGCCGCGCTCGTTCCCGTCGTGCCCGCCGTGCTGCTCGCGCTCGCACCGCTCGCGCACGCCCAATCGGTCGACGAATCGACGGCGCCGGCCGCGAGCATCGCCGCCGCGACGAATGCCGCAACGGATGTCGTTCCTGCAACAACCGCGACGCTCGCCCCGGCGACGCCCGACGCCGACGCCGACGCACAGGATTTATCCGCCAGCGCGGGCGCGACGCAAGCAAACGTCGGCGACGACGCGAGTGCGGCCGTCATGACGCCGCGCCCCGCCGCCGACCCGGTGCCCTACGGCGACGAAAGCCTCTTCGCCAGCACGGGCGCGCTCGACGATTCGACGCTTTCGCGCCAGCGCGGCGGCGCCGTCGGCATGGTGATGGTGGCCGCCACGCCGCAGCTCATGCGCGGCGTGAACGGCGTGACGCTCTGGGACGAGATCGCGCCGCCAGCGCCGCTGCCGATTCCCGTCGACGCCTCGCAGAACGCGCAAGGCAACGTCGCGAACTACACGCGCAAGTAACCGGGCGACGAACCGCACACGAACCGCACACGAACCGCGAACGGCGGGAAAACGACCGGCAAGCCGCCGGCGAAAGCGTAACGAACGAACGCAGGAAAGCAGCAGGCGGTCGGCAAGAAAACAGCAGGAAAGCATTCGAGAAATAGCAGACCGCGCCGCCACGAGCGACGCGGAGTCGGGCGGCGCGGCACGGCACGAAGCGCCCCCGGACAAGGAGACCGAAATGAGAGTACGGAGAGCACGCAGTGCGACGCCCGGCGCAAGCCGGCGTTCGATCCGCGCGGCCGCGGCGCTGTGCGGCCTGCTCGCGGCGGGCGTCGCGGCAAGCGCGGCGGCGCAGGTCGTCAATCCCGGCGACATCATCGTCGAGCGCGACGTCACGCCGCGCAGCGCTTTCGCCAGCGTGCCGAAAAGCCAGGACCCCGTGCTGGTGCGCGCCACCACCTTCCCGAAGAACAGCTTCGACCCGGCGATGGCCACGCTCGTCACCGACACCGACCTCACCAACGCCCGAGGTTCGAGCGGCGTGAACGCGAACGGCGCGATGAGCGCCCAGGCCGCGGGCATGCAGGCAATCACGCACATCCTCTCGGGCAACGCCACGGGCTCGAACACGGCCGCCGGACCCGGCGCGAGCGGCGGCATGGCGGGCGGCCTGGGCGGCACGATTTCCTCCACCATCACCGGCGCGCTCGCGCCGCTCACGGGCGCGGCCGGCGCGCTGGGAGCCATCAAATGAGCCGCATGTTCCGCGACATTCCCGCCGCCTGCGCGCCGCGCGCGTTGCTCGCGTGTGCCGCCCTGCTCCTGGGCGCGAGCTTCGCCGGCGCCGCGCACGCACAAGCCACGGTGGGCGCCACCTCGACCATCGCGCCCAATGCCGCGACCTCGACGGCGGGCGCGCTCGCGGTGAACGAAACGGCCGGCGTCAACAACGTCCAGGCCAACCAACTGACGATCACGACCGGCAACAACACGGTCGTCAGCGTCAACAGCGACGAACAGCTCGCAACCGTCACGGCGCGCGTGAGGAACGCCGGCGCGACGATCGGCGCGGGCGCTTTCGCCAACACGACCGGCGCGACGATGGTGAATCAGTCGGCGGGCGTGGGCAATGTCCAGCGCAACACTGCACTCATCGGCAGTGGTGTGAATGGGGTCGTGGCGGTCTCGGACGGGGAACTGTCCGCGGCGGCCGCGACGAACGGCAGCCAGGGGCAAAGAGCCCAGGCAGGGGGCATTCGTGAGGTACGCATCGACAATGCGGCATTCAGGAATGCGACGGGCCTAGTGCAGGTGAACCAGGCAGCCGGTGCCGGTAACGTCACGGCAAACAGTTTTGTGCTCCGTCCCCCGGCGGGCACTCTTTTCTAACTGACCACTCAGTATCGGAGCGAAATCATGAAGCGCACCCTCATAGCAGCGGCAGTGTTGGCGTCGGCGGCCGGTTCCGCTTACGCCGTTCCATCGAACATGGCGTATCTGTTCAACGCCACGGGCGTCAGCGAAGGCGTGGGCATCGACGGTTACGTGCGTCTGTTCGGCTGCGTCTCGGTCTCGAGCACCGCGGGCGCCGTCATCAACAACACGCAAACGGCGGGCGGCGGCACGCTGACGGCGCAAGCCCAGAGCTATCTGAGCGGCAACATCAAAACGACCTTCAACGACAGCACGCAAAGCGTGAACGGCACGGGCGCGAACTCGTTCTACAAGTATTCGAACGGCAGCTCGTCGAGCAGCGGGTCGGCGTCGAACAGCGCTTCGCAATCGCATCAGGCGAACGCCTCCACGACGAAAGGCTCGTCGAGCAACTCGAGCTTCGGCAAGAGCCTGAACGCGAGCGCGAGCGCGGACTATCACGTCGCCACCGACGACGGCGGGTCGAGCAAGTCCACCTCGAACAGCAGTTCGAGCGATGTCGGCAGCAAGCAGTACGGCAAGAGCTATGCGAGCCAGGGCAGCAATACGTCGACGACATCGCAGAACGGCAGCGGCGGCTTCACGGTGGGCGCATCGTGGGCCAGCAGCGGCAACTCGCACAACGGCGCCGCCTCGTTGCAGGCCTCGGGTTCGGAAGGCACGACGCACACCCGTGCGAACTCGCATAACAACAGCGACACGACCAACATCGGTTCGGCCTGGAACAACACCGACACGAAGAAGTCGAGCAACGCCACGACGAGCGCCAATACGGCCTACGCCGACGGCACGGCCAACGCCTCGCTCACGGCCAACGTGAACGGCTCGAGCAGCCGGCAAAAGACTTCGTCGACGAGCTACGCGCACACGGACAGCGCGTCGTCCAGCAACTCGGCTTCGCATAGCCAGTCGTCGTCGTATGCGAACA
Source organism: Paraburkholderia sp. J41 (assembly GCF_905220235.1). Classification (NCBI taxonomy): domain Bacteria; kingdom Pseudomonadati; phylum Pseudomonadota; class Betaproteobacteria; order Burkholderiales; family Burkholderiaceae; genus Paraburkholderia; species Paraburkholderia sp. J41. The sequence goes on from NZ_CAJMZE010000018.1 coordinate 113,757, forward strand.
CGGCGTCGAGCGGCTGGGGCTACAACGTGAGCGATTCGCTCAACACCGTCGACGAACACACGACCGGCTCCGTCACGCAGCACATCAACACGCAGCAGGCGGGCACGCTCGACGCCAACACGGGCAGCAACGCCGCAACGGGCGTGACGGGCAACCTGGGCGTGAACATCGCGGAAGGCATCAACAACGCGCAGAGCAACGACGTCGCGCTCGCTTCCGTCGACATGGGCAACGTGTTCGGCAACGCGCAGGTGTTCAACAACCAGGCGTCGAGCGGCTCGGCCACGGTGAAGAACTTCAACCTCAACGCGTCGGTCGGCGACGGCTCGCTCGCGGGCGTGTCGGGCAACGTGGGCGTGAACGTCGCGTCGGGTATCGGCAACGCGCAGAACAACAGCCTCGCCGGCTCGGTCACGACTTCCACCGCGGGTTCGTACGCGACGGTCGCCATGGTCGCCACCGACAACAACGTGCAAAACGCCAGCATGAACGCGAACGGCCAGTTCCAGGGCACCGCGAGCCTCGGCGCGAACACGCTCACGGGCGCGACCGGCAACATCGGCGTGAACATCGCCGGCGGCATCGGCAACCTCCAGCACAACGGCATGGCGATCGCCGCCATGAACAACGGCCACTGAACACGGCCGGCGTTCGATCCGCGACAGGATCGCCAGCGCGACGGGTCCCGCGGCAGCACGCGGGACCCGCTTCGGCAGACGCAACGACGCAACGCGCAGCACCAGAAAACATAAACAGCACGAGCAGCACACGCAGTCGAGGCAACCGACGCACTACCCCGACGCGCCGCCGCCCGCACCCGCGGCGGGGCGTGAACCAGAAGCTGTGCAAGGACCGCTGGCCGGCTCGCAATCCTGCAAGCGCCGGCGCGGTCGAGAGGAGACCACCATGTCCGGGTCCGTTTCGTCCCCGGCGTCAAGGATCTGCGCCGTCGCGCTGACGCTCGCCGTCGGCGCGGCGTTCGCGCCGGTCCATGCGCAGTCGACGCTCGATGCGACCAACCTCGTGGGCGTGCCGATCAAGCTTCCGATCCGCTCCATGCGAGACCTTCGCTACCGCAGCATCGTCAACCAGCAGTACGACTACAGTTGCGGCGCCGCCGCGCTGGCGACGCTGCTGAAGTATGGCTACGGCATCGACATTCCCGAACCGGAACTGATCCGCCAGATGATGGTGTTCTCCTCGCCCGAGGTGGTCGTCAAGAACGGCTTTTCCATGCTCGACATGAAGAAGTTCGTGGAGACGATCGGCCTGCGCGGCCGGGGTTTTCGCGTGAACGTCGACGCGCTCTACCACCTGCAAATCCCCGTGCTCGTCCTGATGAACATCTCGGGCTACGAGCACTTCGTGATCGTCAAGCATGCCGAGGACGGCCGCATCTTCATCGCGGACCCCGCGCTCGGCAATCGCATCGTCGCCGAGGACGACTTCACGAAGACCTGGAACGGCCTCGTCTTCGCGGTGCTCGGCAAACCGTTTCTGGAGGACTCTCCGCTGTTGCAGAACAACGAGTCGCTCGCGCTCAAGCTGCGTGAAGGGGCCTTGCACAACGGCACCGCGGCGACACCCTTTTTCGAATACGGCCTCGACAAGGCCGTCATGTTCTGAAAGTCCAGAGTCATGAACCGCAACCTCTCACAGTGTGGCATCGCGGCAGGCGTCTGCGCGCTCGCCTGCGCTTTCGCGAGCGGTGCCGCGTCAGCCGCCGAAAGCATCGCCGCCTCGCAGCCGGCCTCGCCACAGGCCGTGCAGACCATGCAAGCCGTGCCGGCGTTTCTTTCCGCCGCCGGCCAGACGACGCGGGCGATCCACTGCGAGGCCGTCGGCGACGACGTGCTCTCGCATCAGTCCGGCAAGTACGCGGGCAGCGAAATGATCTCCGGGTTCGTGCTGAACCTGCTCTCGCAATGGCAGTTGCCCAACGGCGCGTCGGCGGTCGCGCAGGGTGCGCTGGCCGTCGCGCAGAACGCGGCGAACCAGATCAACGCCCAGGTGCAGACCTACGCGAAGGTGGTGGACCCGGCGCCGGGCGGCACCACCGCGCAGACGAGCGGCGCGAGCCCCAACGCCACGGCCGCCGGCGGCCAGAACGTGACGGTCAACGGCGTTTCGCAGATCACCCAGGTGGCCGGCAACGGCAACGCGGGCGCCAACGCCGCGACCATCGCCTGGGACAACAACGCGGCGCAGACCGCGAACCTGCCCGGCGCCGCCGGCCAGTCGAGCGCCGCCGCCTCGAACGCGAGCGGCAGCATCAAGGCGGGCATCTCGTTCGGCAACAACGGCGTGAGCGTCACGCTGCAAACGCCGGCCGGCATCGCCACGCAAAACATCGTACCGGGCGGCGCGCAACAGGCCGGCGCCATCGCCCAACTGCTTCAGGTCGCAGGCAATAACCAGCAGGTCGCCAACCAGTTGCAACTGAGTCTGCAAACGCAGCAGATGACGTCGCAGATGATCCGGCAGACCGGCGTACTCCAGGCGCTGCGCAACCTGCATTAACCCGGCAGCCGCGACGCGCGGCCCATCACGAAGGAGACGACCGGCGGGCAACGCACCCGCACACGGAAACAGGCACTTGAAGAAGGAGCATCGACGTGCGCGGGCGCGGAACCAGGGGGTTCCTCCTTGCGCCCGCATTCGATCCGGGGGAAACAAGAATGAACACGATGTCGAGAACGGCGGCGCCTCGCATGAGGCTGGCCGTCATTCCAGCCGCGGTCTTGCTGTTCGCGCTTTCGCAGTGCGCCGACGCCCAGGCGCTGCAAAACCAGTCGCTGGAAGACCGCCTGAACACGCTCATGCGTGTGGTGGACGAACAGCAACGGCAGATCCAGTCGCTCGAACGACAGGTGACGAACCTCGAGATGTCGCAGCGCGGGCGCGGCATGCCGGGCGCGGCCGCGATGGCCGCGGCGCCCGACGCGGCCGTGGCCGATCAGCCCGGCGCCGACGGCCTGCCCGTGCCCTTGCCGCCGCTCGCCCAGGCCCTGCCGGGAGCGGCCGCGCCCGGCGCGCTCACCGGCACGGCCACGGGCGTGCCCGTCAACCCGCCCTCGCCCGACGCGGGCACGACCTCGGGCGCGACCGGCGCTTCGGCGTCGAGCGGGCCGCAACAAGGCGCGCCCGTGGGCGTGAACCCGAACGCGTCCGCGAACCCCGCGAACCCGTCAAGCGCCGCCACGGGCGCCGCCACGGGCGCGGCCACGGGCAACGCCACCATCGGCGAGACGCAAAAGAACGCCGAGCCCTCGCGCACGCAGGCCGAGGAAGCCGTCGTGCAGCGCGAGCATGCGCCGCTGTTCGATCACAAGCTCACGCTCGACTGGGGCATCAGCGACACCTATTACGACCGCCGCCAGCTCCAGCTTTCGGGCTTCCTCGCGCTCGACGCGATCTTCCTCGGCAACATCAACCTGGGGCAGACCAAGTCGCACCAGGTAATGGCCGATCTCGACACGCGGTACGGCATCACCGACCGCATGAGCATCGACGTCGACGTGCCCTACGTGTATCGCCACAGCAGCTTCATCGTGGGCGGCGCGGGCGGCTCGGCAAGCACGCTGTCCGACGCCTCGGTGAACTCGAACGCCATCGGCGACGTGAACTTCGGGATCTACTACCAGTTCCTGAAGGAAACCAGCAATCTGCCCGACGTGGTCGGCAGCCTGCGCGTGAAAACGCCCACGGGCACGTCGCCCTTCGGCATCAAGGTGCAGCAGCTCACGCCCGACAACACCAATCTCGTCGCGCCGAGCAAGCTGCCCACGGGAACGGGCTTCTGGAACGTCACGGCCGGTCTCTCGGTGCTCAAGACCTACGACCCGGTGGTGCTGTTCGGCAGCCTTTCGTACACCTACAACATCGCGCGCTCGTTCGCCGACATCTCCTCGGTGATCGGCCAGACGCAGCCCGCCAAGGTGAAGCTCGGCGACATCGTGCAGTTCGGCGGCGGCGTCGCGCTCGCGTTCTCCGACAAGGATTCCGCGAGCATTTCCTACACCATGGCGATCGAGCCGCAGTCCAAAACCAGGTCGCCGGGCGGCGGCTGGAGCGGCGTGCCGGGCAGCGAAACCACGGCCTCGGTGCTCAACTTCGGCCTGAATCACGTAGTCAACAAGCACCTGACGATCAACGGCGCGGTGTCGGTGGGCCTCACGCCCGACGCGCCGAACTTCGTCGTCGGCGTGCGCTTCCCTTACACCTTCTGACGACATGAGGCAGATCGTGCGCGAATCCTCTCACCTGAGCGCCACCGTGACACCGCTTGCCGGATCGAGTCCGCGCGCGGCCGATGCGAACCTCGTGCGCAGCGCGCGCGAGGCGCACGTCGCGGCGCTGCCCGAGCGCACGCTGCTGTACGTCGCGCGCGCGCCCGACCCGCTGCTCGGCGCGTTTCTGAAAGGCCGCGGCTGGGAGCTTGCGACCGCGCGCACCGCGCACGAAGCCTCGCGGCTCGTGAAACCCGACGCGCCGTGCGCGGGCATCGTCGATCTCACCGGCTTCGCGCCGCGCGAATTCGCCGGGCTCGAAGCGATCCTGCGCTTGCAGCAGGTGGGCTGGATCGCGCTCACCGACGGCACCCGCATCGCCGACGCCGACGTGCGCCGCATGATTCGCCACTATTGCTTCGACTACGTGCAGATGCCGGTCGCGCACGCGACGCTCGACTATCTCGTGGGCCACGCGTTCGGCATGGTCACGCTTTGCGACCTCGACGCGCCAGGCGCGGCCGTCCACGACGACGAGCAGATGGTCGGCACCTGCGAAGCGATGCAGCAGCTCTTTCGCACCATCCGCAAGGTCGCCAACACCGACGCCACCGTGTTTCTTTCGGGCGAATCGGGCACCGGCAAGGAACTCACGGCGCTCGCCGTTCACGAGCGCTCGCCGCGCCGCAAGGCGCCGTTCGTGCCGATCAACTGCGGTGCGATTCCGCACCATCTTTTGCAGTCCGAACTATTCGGCTACGAGCGCGGCGCCTTCACGGGCGCGAACCAGCGCAAGATCGGCCGGGTGGAAGCGGCCAACGGCGGCACGCTATTTCTCGACGAAATCGGCGATTTGCCGATGGAAAGCCAGGCGAGCCTGCTGCGCTTTCTCCAGGAAGGCAAGATCGAGCGCCTGGGCGGCCACGAGCAGATTCCCGTCGACGTGCGCATCATTTCGGCCACGCACGTCGATCTCGAAGCCGCGATGCGCGACGGACGCTTTCGCGCCGACCTGTTCCACCGCCTGTGCGTGCTGCGCGTGGACGAGCCGCCGCTGCGCGCGCGCGGCAAGGACATCGAGATTCTCGCGCATCACGTCCTGCACAAATTCAAGTCCGACAGCGGCCGGCGCATACGCGGCTTCACGCCCGACGCCATCGAGGCCCTGTACAACTACAACTGGCCCGGCAACGTGCGCGAGCTGATCAACCGCGTGCGCCGCGCCATCGTCATGGCGGAGAGCAAGCTGATTTCCGCCGACGACCTCGACCTCGCGCAGTTCACGGCGCAGCAGACCGTGACGCTCGCGCAGGCGCGCGAGGCGGCGGAAAAGCGCGCCATCGAGGCGGCCTTGCTGCGGCACCGCCACCGGCTTTCGGAAGCGGCCTCGGATCTCGGCATCTCGCGCGTCACGCTGTACCGAATGATGGGCACGCACGGCCTGCGCGACGAAAAGTCGATCTTCGCCGCCGAAGCGGAAAATCAGACCGCGGCGCAGCCGCGTGCGCACGCCGAAGGCGCATCCGAAGCGCCGCCCGAGGCGCGGGACTAGAACGCCCCCCCCCCCGGAACGCACCCCCGGAACGCACCCCCGGAACGCACGCCTGGAACGCGGATCAAGGCGCGGATCAAAGCGCGGGTTCAAGGCGCGAAAACCGACCGGCCGCGGGACCGCGATCCCGCTCGGGTAGAATCGGTGCGATCCCTTGGCACTTTTCCTCACCCGATGACCACCCTCACCCTCATCGTCGCGCGCGCCCGCAACGGCGTGATCGGCCGCGACAACGCGCTGCCGTGGCGACTGCCCGAAGACCTCGCCTTTTTCAAACGCACCACCATGGGCGCGCCCATCATCATGGGCCGCAAGACGCACGAATCCATCGGCCGCGCGCTGCCGGGGCGCCGCAACATCGTCGTCACGCGCGACGCCGGCAAGCGCTTTCCCGGTTGCGACACCGCCACGAGCCTCGACGAAGCGCTCGTGCTCGCCGCGCGGGATTGCGCGCCCGAGGCGTTTCTGATCGGCGGCGCGCAGCTCTATGCCGAAGGTCTCGCGCTCGCGCATGAACTCGTCGTCACGGAAATTTCCGCCGATTTCGACGGCGACGCCACCTTCCCCGCGCCCGACCCCGCCGTGTGGCAGGAGACCTCGCGCGAGACGCTGCGCGCGAATGCGCCGAACGACTTCGACTTCGCGTTCGTGCGCTACGTGCGGCGCGATTGAAAACACCCGCACCCGCGAGAACGGCAGCGAAAACCGGCTCGAAAACGAAAACGGCACGCCTGAGCGCGCCGTTTTGCCGTTTTACGCCCCGCTAACGCGGCGCGCTCACTGCCCCGCGATCGTCATGCGCTCGATCAGCACCGAGCCCGTTTGACGCGTGCCGCGCGCGAGCGTATCGGCGCCCACGGCAACGATGCTGTGGAACATCTCCTGGAGCGTGGAGGCCACCGTGATTTCCTCGACCGGATACTGGATCACGCCGTTCTCGACCCAGAACCCCGACGCGCCGCGCGAATAATCGCCCGTCACGAAGTTCACGCCCTGCCCCATCAACTCGGTCAGCAAGAGGCCCGTGCCGAGCTTCTTGAGCATCGCCTCGAAGTCGTCCCCGGCTTGCGTGAGCGAGCTTTGCAGTTGCAGATTGTGCGAGCCGCCCGCATTGCCGGTGGTTTGCATGCCGAGCTTGCGCGCCGAATACGACGAAAGAAAATAGCCCTGCACGATGCCGTCCTTCACGACCTCGCGGCGCTGCGTGCGCACGCCTTCCTCGTCGAACGGCGCGCTGCCGGCCGCGCGCGGCACATGCGGATCTTCCACGATCTGGATATGCGGCGCGAACACCGGCTTGCCGAGACTGTCGACGAGAAACGAAGTCTTGCGATACAGCGCGCCACCGCTCACGGCCTGCACGAACGCCCCCAGCAGCCCGGCGGCGAGCGGCGCCTCGAACAGCACCGGCACCTTGCGCGTGTCGAGCCCGCGCGCGTTCAGGCGCGCGAGCGCGCGCTCGGCGGCGTAACGGCCCACGGCTTCGGGCGAGGCGAGTTCGGCGGCGCTGCGGCGCGAGGTGTACCAGTCGTCGCGCTGCATGTGGCGGCCCGTGCCCGCGATGGGCGCGCACGAGATGTAATGGCGCGAATACGGATACCCGCCGATAAAACCGCCGCTGGTGGCAAGCACGAACTGCGAGTGCTGCGCCGAAACGCTCGCGCCTTCCGAGTTCTTCACGCGCGGATCGACGTCGAACGCGGCGTTTTCGGCGCGACGCGCGATTTCAACGGCTTCGTCGGCCGAGAGATTCCACGGGTGATAGAGGTCGAGGTCGCGCGGCGCGGTTTCGAGCAGGTCGGGCTCGGCGAGTCCCGCGCAGTCGTCGTCGGCGGTGAAGCGCGCGATGTTGTACGCGGCCGCCACGGTGTCCTTGAGCGCCTGCGCCGAAAAGTCCGAGGTGCTCGCGTTGCCGCGCTTCTGGCCGATGTAGACGGTCACGCCCACCATCTTGTCGCGGTTGTGCTCGATGGTTTCGACTTCGCCGCGCCGCACCGAGACCGACAAGCCGTCGCCTTCGGAAATTTCGGTGGCCGCGTCGCTCGCGCCGAGCGACTTCGCGTGCCGAAGGATGTCGGAGGCGATCTGCTTGAGTTCGTCCTGGGTGTGCGGGAAAAAACGCTGCCGGGCTTCGATGTCTGCTGCCATTGTCGTTACGGTCCGGTTCTGGGCCACGCGTTGCCGTGGCCCGCTGATGTCGTATTGCGCTGCGCGGTTGCCGCGTCGCGCGAAAGCTCTCGTGCGCGCCGCCTTCGGCAAACGCATCCCCGCGATCATAGCAAGGTATGCGCGCCCGCATCGAAGGCGGCTCGATGTCGGCTCGATGTCGGCTCGATGTCGGCTCGAAGGTGACTCGAAGGTAACGCCAAGGCGCGCCGGAACCGCCATCGGCGCCGCCGGCGCCACCCATCCGCCGATAAATCGCCCGAAAAGCCGCCGCGCCGCCGCGCCGCCGGTAAATCGCCCCGAAGCGAACCGAAGCAACCCGAAGCGACACAAGGCGCCCCAAGGCGACCCCGCGGCCGTCATCGAATCCGCCTTCGGGCCGCCGCCGCGCCGCGCGCCCGACGCCGCCCGACGCCGCACGGCGCGGCCGTCGCGCACGCGCGCGCTACAATACGCGCCATGAAACGCAAAACCCGCATTCAACCGATGAACGACGCTGTCGCCGAAACCGACGACAACGGCTACGACCGCCCGAGCAAATCGCAGCTCAAGCGCGAAATGGAAGCGCTCCAGGAACTCGGCCAGGCGCTCGTGGAACTGCCGAAAGACGCGCTCAAGCGCATGCCGATGACCGAGGATCTCGCGGACGCCGTCCACGAGTGCCGCCGCATCACCGACCACGAAGGCAAGCGCCGCCAGCTCCAGTACGTGGGCCGCATGATGCGCGGCCTGACCGAAGCCGAAGTGGCCGCGCTGCGCACGAAGCTCGAGGAGCATCGCGGCGTCAACAAGGCCGCCACGGCGCGCCTGCACTGGATCGAGCGCACGCGCGAAAAACTGCTCGCCGACGACGCCGCGCTCACCGAATTCCTGCGCCAGCACCCCGCCGCCGACGCCCAGGAAGGCCGCACGCTGATCCGCAACACGCGCCGCGAGCACGAGCAGTCGAAGCCGCCGAAATATTTCCGCGAATTGTTCCAGTGGATCAAGGACGCAAGCCGCGAAGGCAACGACAGCGACGAGAGCCGCGACGCGTCCGACGACGGGAATCACGACCATGACGAAGCCTGAGCGCAATCATCCCGACGAACTCGTGATCGGCCTCGTGTCGGTCAGCGACCGCGCGACCGCGGGCGTCTACGAGGACAAGGGCATTCCCGCGCTCGAGGCATGGCTCGGCGGCGCGCTCAAGACGCCGTGGCGCGCGCAGACGCGCCTGATCCACGACGACGCGGCCACGATTTCGGCCACGCTCACGGCGCTCGTCGACGGCCTGGGCTGCGATCTCGTGCTCACCACGGGCGGCACCGGCCCGGCGCGGCGCGACGTGACGCCCGAAGCGACGCTGGCCGTCGCCACGAAGGCAATGCCCGGTTTCGGCGAGCAGATGCGCCAGATCAGCCTGAACTTCGTGCCGACGGCAATTTTGTCGCGCCAGGTGGCCGTGATCCGCGAAACCGAAGATCACGCGGCGCTCATCATCAACCTGCCCGGCCAGCCGAAGTCGATCAAGGAAACGCTCGAAGGCCTGCGCGACGCGCAAGGCGCGGTCCAGGTTCCCGGCATTTTCGCTGCGGTGCCGTACTGCATCGACCTGATCGGCGGCCCGTATGTCGAAACCGATCCGAACGTCGTCGCGGCGTTCCGGCCGAAAAACGCGCGGCGCCCCGCCTGACTTTTTCGCGCCTCGAAGCAAAAACGCGCGGCCTTGACCGCGCGTTTTTTTCGCCTGACCGGAAAGCGGCTTTACCGCTTACGTTGCCGCTTCCCGTTAGCGCCTCAAGCGGCGGCGCCGGGCGCCACGCCGCTGCCCGGAATCAGGAAATGCTCGCGGTAGTACTTGAGTTCGTCGATCGACTCGTGGATGTCGGCGAGCGCCGTGTGCATCGCGCGCTTCTGGAAGCCCTTGTAGATGGCCGGCTGCCAGCGGCGGCACAGTTCCTTGAGCGTGCTCACGTCGAGATTGCGGTAGTGGAAAAAACGCTCCAGCGTGGGCATCCAGCGCGCCATGAAGCGGCGGTCCTGGCAAATGGAATTGCCGCACATCGGCGACTTGCCCGGCGGCACGTATTGCGCGAGAAACGCCATGATCTGCTCGGTGGCCGTTTCCTCGCTGATCGTGGAGGCGCGCACCCGTTCGGTCAGGCCCGAGCGGCCGTGCGTGTTGCGGTTCCACTCGTCCATGCGGTCGAGCACCGGTTCGGGCTGGTGGATCGCGATCACCGGCCCTTCCACGAGCTTGTCGAGCGTCGAATTCGTCACCACCACGGCGATCTCGATGATGCGGTCGTTGTCCGGATCGAGGCCCGTCATCTCCATGTCGAGCCAGATCAGGTTCATGTCGGTGCGTTCGAGCGGCGAGTTCTGGCCGGCCTGGCCGGCGGGAATGATGTCAGTCATGAAAGGCAACCTGGATGCGAGGAAGGCGCGGCGCGGGCGTGCAAGGAAGAGGATGCGTTGCCGGGCCGTCAAGAACATATAATTGTCGCATAGATACCACGGACTTCCTGGATGCCTAATCTGTCCCCCTCTTCGGCGCTGGTTTTCAGCGCGATCTTCGTCGTGGCCGTGCTCGCCATGGTCGCGACCAAACTCTGGCTCGCGTCGCGCCAGGTCCGCTTCGTCGCGGCGCACCGCGAATCGGTGCCCGCGCAGTTTGCCTCGACCATCGCCCTGACCGCGCATCAGCGCGCCGCCGACTACACCATCGCGCGCACGCGGCTCGGCATGATCGAGATCGTGCTGAGCGCCGTCGTGCTGATCGCGCTCACGCTGCTCGGCGGCGTGCAGGCGCTGGACCTCGGCATCCCGGACGTGCTCGGGCGCGATTACGTCGGCCAGATCGCGCTGATCGCGGCCGTGCTCGCCATTTCGGGCGCGGTGGAACTGCCGCTCGATTACTACCGCCAGTTCGTCGTGGAAGAACGCTTCGGCTTCAATCGCATGACGAAGCGCATCTTCTTCATGGACCGCCTCAAGGGGCTCGTGGTGGGCGCGGCGTTCGGCATTCCGCTGCTCTTCGTCGTGCTCTGGCTCATGAAGCAGGCAGGCAGCTACTGGTGGCTCTGGACGTGGGTCGTGTGGGTCGCGTTCCAGATGCTCGTGCTGGTGCTCTATCCCACCTTCATCGCCCCGCTTTTCAACAAGTTCGAACCGCTGCGCGACGAAGCGCTGCGCTCGCGCATCGAGGCGCTCATGCAGCGCTGCGGCTTCGCCGCCAAGGGTCTGTTCGTGATGGACGGCAGCCGCCGCTCGGCGCACGGCAACGCCTATTTCACCGGTTTCGGCGCGGCCAAGCGGATCGTGTTCTTCGACACCCTGCTCGCGCGCCTTTCGGGCAGCGAGATCGAGGCCGTGCTCGCGCACGAGCTCGGCCACTTCAAACGCCGCCACGTCGTCAAGCGCATGGTCGTGACGTTCGCGATCAGCCTCGTGCTGCTCGCGCTGCTCGGCTGGCTCTCGCAGCGCGTGTGGTTCTTCGAAGGGCTTGGCGTGCGGCCTTCGCTGCTCGGCGGCAACGAAGGGCTCGCGCTCGTGCTGTTCTTCCTCGCCGTACCCGTGTTCCTGTTCTTCGTCACGCCGCTCGGCAGCCTCTCGTCGCGCAAGCACGAATTCGAGGCCGACGCCTTCGCCGCCACGCAAACGGACGCGCAGCATCTCGTCAACGCGCTCGTGAAGCTGTACGAGGACAACGCGTCGACGCTCACGCCCGACCCGCTCTACACCGCGTTCTATTACTCGCATCCGCCTGCCTCGCAGCGGATCGACCGCCTGCTCGCGCACGCATGAACCGGCGCGCAGCGAAGGCCGCCGGCGGCGCGAAAGCCGCATCGGGCAACCCCGCCACGCTGCACGGCGTGGTGATCGCCGCGCACGGGCGCCACTATCTCGTCGCGCCCGACGACGGCGGCGCGAACCTGCAATGCTTCCCGCGCGGCAAGAAAAGCGAAGCGGCCGTGGGCGACCGCGTGGAGTATCAGGCCACTTCGGCCGACCAGGGCGTGATCGTCGCGATCGGCGAGCGGCGCAATCTGCTCTATCGGTCGGATCAATACAAGTCGAAGCTGTTCGCGGCGAATCTCGATCAACTGCTGATCGTGCTCGCCACCGAGCCGCACTTCAGCGAAGACCTGCTCGGGCGCGCGCTCGTGGCCGCCGAAGCCAACGGCCTCGCGCCGCTCATCGTGCTCAACAAGATCGACGTGCAAGCCGCGCTGCCGCTCGCGCGCCAGCGCCTCGAACGCTACCGCGCGCTCGGCTACACGGTGATCGAGGTGTCGGTGAAGGGGCGCCCCGAGGAAGCGCGCGCGGCGTTGGCCGGGCATCTGCACGGTCATCAGACGATCCTGCTCGGCCAGTCGGGCATGGGCAAATCCACGCTCGTGAACCTGCTGATTCCCGACGCCGAGGCCGCCACGCGCGAAATTTCCACGGCGCTCAACAGCGGACGCCACACCACCACGTTCACGCGGCTCTACAAGCTGCCGGACGTCGATTCCGAAGACGACGAGCGAAGCGGCACGCCAGGCGGCAAACCAGGCAGCACACTGGGCGGCGGCGCGCTGATCGACTCGCCGGGCTTCCAGGAATTCGGCCTTTATCACCTGACCGAAGGCACGCTGGAGCGCGCGTTCCCCGAGTTCCGGCCGCTGCTGCCGAATTGCCGCTTCTACAACTGCCACCATCTGCACGAGCCGGGCTGCGCGATTCTCGAAGCGGTACAGGACGGCCGCATCGCGCCCGAACGTCATGCGCTCTACGCGCAACTCGTGCACGAAATCAGCCAGATCGTGCGCTGAGGCCGCCGCCGCTCATGCTCAAGCTCGTCCGCGCGCCGAATCTGCTGATCGCCCAGCACTGGATGAACATTCTCGCGACAGCGGGCGTGCCGTGCGAGTTGCACAACCGCTTCCTGAGCGGCGCGATGGGCGAGATTCCCGCCGAGCAATGCGCGCCGGAAATCTGGCTCACCGACGAGCGCGACGAAAAACTCGCGCGCCGGCTGATCGAGGAAGCAACGCAAGGACCGCCGCCGGGCGCGCCGTCATGGCGCTGCGCGCGCTGCGGCGAAACGCTCGAAGCGCAATTCACGGTGTGCTGGCAGTGCGGGCGCGAGCGCGATGTGAGGGACGACTGACGCGAGCCGGACAGCGCCGCGCCAATCGACGAAAAAGGCCGCGAGCGGCCTTTATTTCTTGCGAAGCGCGCGTAGGGCGTGTCGGACGTATTAGAGCCAGACCGCGATCGTCAGCATGAGCAGCAGGATCATCCACAAGATCACGGCGCGCCACACGAGGCCCACGGCCGATTGCAGCGTGCGCGGCGTGCAGTCGTCGCCGACCGTGTACGGGCCGCCCTCGCCCGGCTGCTGCGCGATGACCTCGACGCTCGGCGCTTCGGCAAGCGGCCCCGAAAGGCGCGCGCCCAGCGCGCCGCTGCCCGTGGCGAGCAGCACGCCTTCGTTGGTGTCGGGCCACTGGTTCGTGTGATTGCGCCAGGCGTAGATGGCGTCCTCGAAATTCCCGACGATCGCGAAACCCAGCGACGTGAGCCGCGCCGGAATCCAGTCGATCACGAAGAACACCTGCTGCGCGAAATTCGAAAACGCCTGCGTGCGGTCGTCGGCGGGCCGCGACCATTCGCGCGCGAGATATTCGGCGATGCGGTACAGCACCGCGCCCGCCGGCCCGATCGGCACGAGAAACCAGAAGAACACGCCGAACACGTGCCGATGCGAGGCCACCACCGCGTGGATGAGCGTATGGCGCACGATCTCGCTTACGGGCATGTCCACGGCGTCGATGCCGGTCCATTCGGCGAGGATTTCGCGCGCGCGCGGCACGTCGTCGTTGTTCAGCGCGAGGTGGATGTCGGTGAAATAGTGGCTGAACTGCCGGAAGCCGAGCGTGAAGTACACCACCACCACGTTCCAGAGAAACGCCAGCGCGAAGCTGATGTGATAGAGCACGTAGTAGACGAGCGCCGTGGCGAGCGTCCACGGCAGCACCACGACGAGCCACGCGAGCACGCCGTGCTTCTGCTTGCCGGCGTCGAAGCCGTGCGCGGCCCATTCCGCATTGAGGCGCACGAGCGCCATGACGGGATTATTGGGCGAAAGCGCCCGCACCTGCTCGATGACGAGGGCCAGCAATACGGAGAAGAAGGTCATGCGAAACGCCGTGCAATTTCGGGGTTTTTGGAATTTTGCAACGATATCACAGGGCCAGATGTGCCTGATACGCGGCGGCAAACCCGGCAGCAAACTCGCAACAGTCGCGCGCGGCCGCCGCGCGCCGCCCGGCGCCTCGTGCTAGGCGCGCAGGAAGCGATAGAAGTTGCGCAACATGCCCGCCGTCGCGCCCCAGATGAAGTGGTCGGCGCCCACCGCCGCACCCTGCTGCGGATACGGCATCGCGAAAAAGCGGCGCTCGCCGCCTTCCCAGCGGAACACGCGCACCTCGTGATTGGCCGGATTCATCAGGAACGCGAGCGGCACTTCGAAGATGCTCGCCACTTCGAGCGTGTCGGCGGCGACGGTGAACGGTTCATGCACGAGGCCGATCACGGGCGTCACGCGAAACCCGGTGCCGGTCAGATAGTCGGGCAGCGCGCCCAGCACCTCGACGCGCGCCGGATCGAGATCGACTTCTTCCTGCGCCTCGCGCAGCGCGGCGGCCGTGGGCGTGGCGTCCGAGGGCTCGCGGCTGCCGCCCGGAAAACTCACCTGTCCCGCGTGATTGCTGAGATTGTCGGCGCGCTGCGTGAGCAGCACGGTCAAGCCGCCCGCGCGCACCACGAGCGGCACCAGCACGGCGGCTTCGCGCGGGTCGCGGATATCGGCCTTGCGGGCTTCCTGCGGCTCCGGGTCCCACGGCAGGCGCTGCGCGAAGCGCGCGCGCAGGCCCTCGGGCGTGAGCCGCGCGGGATCGACAGGGGGCAGGTCGGCGCCCGTCGATTCGATCGGCAGGCTTTCGGGTTCAAATACAGGACGGATCAACGGCTGTCTCGATTATTCGCATCAGCCGATATTTTGAGGCCAAAAAGAAAAAAGCACCCCGGAGGGTGCTTTTTCCTTACAGCTTTTACGCCTGCTCGGCCGGAGCGGCTGCGCGGTCTTTCGACACCAGCTTTTCCTTGATACGTGCCTTCTTGCCCGAGAGGTTGCGCAGGTAGTAGAGCTTCGCGCGACGCACGTCGCCGCGACGCTTCACCACGATGCTGGCGAGCAGCGGCGAGTACGTCTGGAACGTACGCTCGACGCCTTCACCCGACGAGATCTTGCGCACGATGAACGACGAGTTCAGGCCGCGGTTACGCTTCGCGATCACGACGCCTTCGTATGCCTGAACGCGCTTGCGGTTACCTTCAACCACGTTCACGTTGACGATCACCGTATCGCCGGGAGCGAATTCGGGGATGGTCTTCTCGCCCAGCACGCGCTGGATTTCTTCCTGTTCGAGTTTTGCAATCAGATTCATGACTGACTCCTAAAGCCATCTTGTCGGCGTTCGTACCTGCGCTGGCGTTGACACGACAGCAACTACGGCCCCGATAGAGGATGGGTTCACCACTGGCGCCGTTCACGCATGAAGCGGCACCGCCTTGAGCGCCCCGCGCGGGATTCGCCCGAAGCCTCAAGCTCCGTTCGATTCCTTTGCGAGACTCGCGAGCCACGCCTCGTCGGCACGGCTCAGCATCTTGTTCTTGCGCGCCCGCTCGATCAGATCGGGACGCTTGTTCCACGTGTTGCGCAGCGACTCGCGACGCCGCCACTGCTCGATTTCCTTGTGATGGCCGCCGAGCAGCACATCGGGCACGCGCTCGCCCTCGTATTCCTCGGGACGCGTGTAATGCGGGCAATCGAGCAAACCATCGACAAAACTGTCCTGCACCGCCGAAAGCGCGTCGCCGAGCACGCCCGGCAGATGGCGCACCACGGCGTCCATAAGCGCCATCGCGGGCAATTCCCCGCCCGAGAGCACGAAGTCGCCGAGGCTCACTTCCTCGTCGACATGACGATCGACGAGCCGCTGGTCAATCGCCTCGTAACGCCCGCACAGCAGCACGAGACCCGGCTCCTGCGCGAAACCCATGACGCGTTCGTGCGTGAGCGGCTTGCCTTGCGGCGACATCAACAGCACGCGCGGCGCGCTCACGCCGGCTTGCGCCTGCGCGGTTCTGGCCGCGCCGATCGCCGCTTCGAGCGGCCTGGCCAGCATGACCATGCCGGGGCCGCCGCCATACGGACGGTCGTCGATCGTGCGGTAGTTGTCGGTCGTGAAATCGCGCGGATTCCACGTGCGCAACGCGTAACGCTGCTGCTTCGCCGCCCGGCTGGTGATGCCCCAGTCGGTCAGCGCGCGGAACATCTCGGGAAAGAGCGTCACGACATCGAACTGCATCGCTCTCTCCGTTCAGCGAATCAGGATCACGCCTGGGATCGAACCCAGGTCAATAATCGGCTTCCCAGTCGACGACGATACGCTTCGCCGCCAGGTCCACCGTCTTCACGAACACGCCGACGAACGGAATCAGGCGCTCGCCGGTAGCCGGCTTGCCTTCCTTGTTCGTGGACGCATACGTAATGCGCAACACCGACTGCGCGCCGTTGTCGATGAGGTCGGCCACCTTGCCCAGCTCCACGCCCGCCTCGTTGGCGACGTCGAGACCGATCAGGTCGACCCAGTAATACTCGTCGGTTTCCGGCGCGGGAAATTCGGCGCGGCTCACGTAGACGCGCGCGCCGCGCATCGACTCCGCGGCATTGCGTTCGCCGACGCCGGCCAGTTGCGCGACGACGCTGTCGCCGTGCACCTTCGCGCTCACGCGCGCCGCCGAGTGATACGTGCGGTGCGCCTGACCTTCGCGGCCCTTCACGAGCCACCAGCGCTTCGCCGAAAGCAGCGCGGCGCCACCTTGCGCATGCGGCGCGACCTTGATCCAGCCCTTGAGGCCGTAAGCATCGAGCACCGCGCCGACTTCGACCGCGTCGGCGGGCCAGCTTGCCTCGGATTCGACACGCAGCGTTTCGGCCACGGGCGCGGCTTGCGCCGCGCCTTCGCGTGCCGGCTTGCGCACGAACGCGCCGAAAGACGGCGCGTTGCGAACGGCCGAAGCCGCTGCGCGACTTGCGCCGCCGGCCGCTCCGTCACTCGACGCGTGGCTTGCCTTTACGGCAGATTTGGCGTCGTCATGCGCGGACATCGGCAACCCTCACGGCCAGCTCGGCTTGAAACCCGTACACGCACGCGGTGCGCGCACGAAGATGAAACACGTACGACAATCGACAAAGACTTAAGCAGCCGGCGTAGCGGCGGCAGCCTTTTGCGATTCCTTCACGAGACGCTCGACGGCCGGCGACATTTGCGCGCCGTTTTCCTTCCAGTACGTCACGCGATCTTGAGCGATACGCAGCGATTCACCCTTGGTGGCGATCGGGTTGTAGAAGCCCACGCGCTCGATGAAACGGCCGTCGCGACGGTTGCGCGAATCGGTTGCGACGATGTTGTAGAACGGGCGCTTCTTCGAGCCGCCGCGTGCCAGACGGATGATGACCATACTAAAATCCTTGAAAACCGGGGTTCGGGACTACTGAAACACGCGATTATAGCTGGAAACCAGAGGCATAACAAACACTTAACGCGGAAATTGCGCGCAAGGCGGCGAACAGGCGCTGCAACGGCGCGCGGCAGGCGGCGGTACGCAACGGTCTATCACCGGCTCGCGCCCACGGCGCACGGGCCATGGAGCGGAATGTGACGACGGATCTGGCAAGCCCGCAACGGCGCCGGCCAAGCAGTGGCCAAAGCAGCGCCGGCCACCCGCGCGATACGGTGCTTTTTCCCATGCCGCGCCGCGCGCGCTGCGCCAGCCGGTTAACGACCGTGGCCGCGCTCGCGCTCCTTCTGCTCGCCGTCGCGCCGCTCGCGCGCGCGGCGCTGCCCGTCGAGCGCATCCGGTTGCCGCCCGGCTTTCATATCGAGGTACTTTCCGACAACGTGCCCGGCGCGCGCGAAATGACGCTTTCCGGCAACGGCATTCTGTACGTGGGCAGCATGACCGGCGACGTCTACGCGCTCGAACTCAAGGACGGCAAGCTCGCCGGGCGCCACGTGGTGGCCTCGGGGCTCACGATGCCCGTGGGCGTGGCGTGGCGCGACGGCGCGCTCTACGTTTCGGCGGTTTCGTCGATCGTGCGCCTGCCCGGCATCGACGGCCATCTCGACGATCCGCCCAGGCCCGTCGTCGTTACCGATTCCTTGCCGAAGGAGCGCCACCACGGCTGGAAGTTCATCGCCTTCGGCCCGGACGGCAAGCTCTATGTACCGCAGGGCGCGCCCTGCAATGTCTGCGAGCCGCCGAACGATCCGCAGCGCACGCGTTACGCGATGCTCGGCCGCATGAACCCGGACGGCTCGCACTACGAAACCATCGCGCGCGGCGTTCGCAACACGGTGGGATTCGCGTGGCATCCGCAAACGCACGAACTGTGGTTCACCGACAACGGCCGCGATCTGCTCGGCGACGATATCCCCGACGACAAACTCAACCGCCTCGCGCGCGTGGGCGAGGATTTCGGCTTCCCCTATTGTCACGGCGGCAACGTGGCCGATCCCGAATTCGGCGCGGGCCATCCGTGCAGCGGCTTCACGCCGCCCGTCGCGAAACTCGGCGCGCACGTCGCGGCGCTCGGCATGCGCTTCTACACCGGCCCGATGTTCCCCGCCGATTACGCGAACACCCTCTTCATTGCCGAGCACGGCTCCTGGAACCGCAGCAGGAAAGCCGGTTACCGCGTGGTGCGCGTGAGCGTGGACGCGAACGGCGCGAACGCGCGCCAGCAAGTGTTCGCGGAAGGCTGGCTCGACGCCGACCAGAGCCAGTGGGGCCGCCCCGCCGACGTGCTGCCGCTGCCCGACGGCTCATTGCTCATCAGCGACGACTACGCGGGCGCGATCTACCGCGTGACGTACCGCAAGCCCTAGGCGCCGTTCGCGTGTGGTCGCGGGCATAAGCGCGCGCTTGTGCCCGCGCGCGAGCGCGCGGCATACAATGCCCGGCGACCGCCCACGACTGTCCTCGACTGCCCGAAGCTCATGCCGACCCAAAACAACGAAAACAACGCCGCGCGCTTTCGCTCCAAGACGCTCACCGCCGCCCTCGCATTCCTGTTCGGCAGCGTTGGCGCGCACCGCTTCTATTTATATGGGCCGCGCGACCTGTGGGCCTGGGCGCACGTAATCGGCACGCTCGCCGGTATTCCGGGCGTGCTGCTGCTGGCCGCAACCGAACGCGCGTCGATCCTTGGCTGGGTGCTGGCCGTGATCGGCGCGATTTCGGTGCTTTCGGCGTTTCTCGCGGCGATCGTCTACGGGCTGCGCCCCGACGCCAAATGGGACGCGCAGTTCAACGCGCCGTTCGCGCAGGCGGGACGCACGAGCCGCTCGGGCTGGACCGTGATCTTCGTCGTGATCTTTTCGCTGCTCATTGGCGCGTTCCTGCTGATGACGGGACTCGCGCTCTTGTTCCAGACGTATTTCGAATCGCAGGTGGAGGCCGCCAAGGCGATCTCGCAATAGCCACGCGCTCAGAACAGATCGAGCTGCGGTTTCTGGCGCACGGTTTTGTCGCGCATGAACGCCGACATGTCGAGAATGCCGTGGCGCCGCTCGTTGAGCCCGAGGCGCTTCACGGCGTTGTGAAAGCGCTGCTTGAGCAGGTCCGCCCACAAGCCCGTGCCCTTCATGCGCTGCGCGAAGTCCGAGTCGTAGTCCTTGCCGCCGCGCATGTCGCGCACGCGGCTCATCACGCGCTCGGCGCGCTGCGGAAAATGCGCGGCGAGCCAGTCCTGAAAGAGCGGCGCGACTTCCCAGGGCAAACGCAGCACGATATAGCTCGCGCTGGTCGCACCCGCCTCGGCGCACGCTTCGAGCACGCGCTCCATGTCGGGTTCGGTGACGAACGGAATGACGGGCGCGATGCTCACGCCCACAGGAATGCCCGCCTCGGCGAGCGTGCGGATCGTGCGCAAGCGCCGCGACGGGGTGGCGGCGCGCGGCTCGAGCGTGCGCGCGATGCCGGCGTCGAGCGTGGTGATGGTGATGGCGGCCATGAACTGCCGGCGCTGCGCCATCGGCACGAGCAAATCGAGATCGCGTTCGATCAGCGACGACTTCGTGATGGCCGCGAACGGATGCTGGCGCTGCGCCAGCACTTCGACCACGCCCCGCGTGAGACGCAAGTCGCGTTCGACGGGCTGCCAGGCGTCGGTGTTCACGCCGAGCGCGATGGGCTCCGGCTCGTAGGACGGCTTCGCGAGTTCGCGCAGCAGCAGCTCGCGCGCGTTGATCTTTGCGTAAATGCGACTTTCGAAGTCGAGGCCCGGCGAGAGGCCGAGATAACTGTGCGTGGGCCGCGCAAAACAGTAGATGCAACCGTGCTCGCAGCCGCGATACGGATTGAGCGACACGCTGAACGGAATATCGGGCGACTGGTTGCGCGTGAGGATGCTTTTCGCGCGTTCCTCGTACACTTGCGTGCGCAGGGCCGGTTCGCCCTCCGAGCCGTCCTCCGGTTCGCTCCGGTGCTGCCAGCCGTCGTCGAATTCCTCGCGCTGGTCGACCTCGTAACGCCCTTGCAGGTTCGTCACCGCGCCGCGCCCCTTGCGCGGCGCAAGCGGCCTGGCGGGCAACAGCGGTTGCCAGCCGGAATCGAATGCGGGATCGAATGCAGAATCGGAATGCGATTCGGGATCGGCTTGAGGATCGAATTCGGGCACGATGGAAAACGATGAAAACGAAAAAACGGCTGAACACTGTACGAATATACAGTAGTCAGCCGCTTTGTCGAGTCGAAAAAACAGGGCACCGTTCCCCAGCCGACGAGGAAATCCGCCGCGCTCAATCGCCCACGGCGATCGTCAGCGTTTCCTTGATCTCTTCCATCACGACATAGCTCTTGGACTGCACCGCGCCCGGCAGTTGCAGCAGGATGTCGCCGAGCAGCTTGCGGTAGTCGGCCATTTCGCCGATGCGCGCCTTGATGAGATAGTCGAAGTCGCCCGAGACGAGATGGCATTCGAGCACCTCGGGAATCTTCTGCACCTCGCGGCGGAACTGGTCGAACATGTTGCCGCTCTTGTGATCGAGCGTGATTTCGACGAATACCAGCAGCGCCGCGCCCAGCACGGCAGGATTCACGCGCGCGTAGTAGCCCGCGATCACGCCGTCGCGCTCCATGCGTTTGACGCGCTCGATGCACGGCGTGACCGAAAGCCCGACCTGCTCCGCGAGGTCTTTCATCGCCATGCGGCCATCCTGCTGAAGCAGTTTCAGGATGCGGTGATCGAGCCGGTCGAGCGCGCGAACCGGTTGACGCTGCGTTCTCATTTTTTATTCCTGAAAATCAGAAAAATACAATAACAAAATCTAGTCACAGAACAATAGCATAGCTGTTAATACTGGCTACACCCGAATATTCGTGCCTTCCGCCTGCTCGTGCCGTACCGCGGCAGCCAGGCGGCGGCGGCAGCGCGGCGTAGCCCCAACAAATCCTCAGGAGCAGCTATGCGAGTCGTCGTGTTGGGCAGTGGTGTGGTCGGGGTGGCCAGCGCCTGGTATCTTGCCCGCGCGGGCCACGAAGTGACGGTGATCGACCGCGAAGCCGGTCCCGCGCTCGAAACCAGTTTTGCGAACGCCGGCCAGATCTCGCCGGGCTATGCCGCGCCGTGGGCGGCGCCGGGCGTGCCGCTCAAGGCGATCAAGTGGATGTTCGAAAAGCACGCGCCACTCGCCATCCGCCTGGACGGCAGCAAATTCCAGTTGCAGTGGATGTGGCAGATGCTGCAAAACTGCACGGCCGAACGCTACGCGCTCAACAAGGGCCGCATGGTGCGTCTCGCCGAATACAGCCGCGACTGCCTGCAAGCGCTGCGCGCCGACACCGGCATCCAGTACGAAGGCCGCACCGGCGGCACGCTCCAGGTGTTCCGCACGCAGCAGCAGTTCGAAGGCGCGGCGAAGGACATCGCCGTGCTCAAAGAGGCCAACGTGCCCTACGAATTGCTCACCGCCGGCGAACTCGGCCGCGCCGAACCCGCGCTCGCCGCGGTATCGGGCAAGCTCACGGGCGGCCTGCGTCTGCCCGGCGACGAAACCGGCGACTGCCAGCTTTTCACCACGCGTCTTGCCGCCATGGCCGAAGAACTGGGCGTGAAGTTCCGCTACAACACGCCCATCGACCGCCTGATCGTCTCCGGCGACCGCATCAACGGCGTGCAGTGCGGCGCCGAAGTCGTGCGCGCGGACACCTACGTGGTCGCGCTCGGCTCGTTCTCCACCCAAATGCTCGCGGGACTCGTGAAGATTCCCGTCTATCCGCTCAAGGGCTATTCGATCACCGCGCCCATCGTGAACGCGAGCGCCGCGCCGGTTTCCACCGTGCTCGACGAAACCTACAAGATCGCGATCACGCGTTTCGACGACCGCATTCGCGTGGGCGGCATGGCCGAGATCGTCGGCTTCGACAAGACGCTCAAGGCGGCGCGCCGCGAAACGCTGGAAATGTGCGTGAACGACCTGTTCCCCGGCGGCGGCGACACGAGCAAGGCCAGCTTCTGGACCGGCCTGCGCCCGATGACGCCGGACGGCACGCCCGTGGTCGGCCGAACGCCGCTCTCGAACCTGTTCCTGAACACGGGCCACGGCACGCTGGGCTGGACGATGTCGTGCGGCTCGGGCCAGTTGCTCGCCGACCTCATCTCGGGCAAGCAACCGGCAATCAAGGCCGACGATCTTTCCGTGCATCGCTATCTCGGCGACACGCATCGCGCGCATCGCCCGGCCTACGCCTGACGTCCGGCGTCGGCATACGAGTTCCGCACGAAAAAACACGGCGCCTCTTGCAGGCGCCGTGTTGCATTGCGGCGTCGACTCAAAACTGATCTTCGGTCAGCGCCAGCACGCCTTCGCTTCCCTTCGCGCCGACGATCGCCGCTTCGAGCGCCACCGCCTGCGGCAACACCTGCTGCGCGTAGCACTGCGCGGTCGCGATCTTCGCGCCGTGGAATTTCGGGTCGTCGTTCATGAGACGCTGCGAAGCCAGCATCGCGCGCGCCATCTGCCAGCCGCACAGCACGACGCCCGCCAGCTTCAGGTACGGCACGCTCCCCGCGAACACCGCGTTCGGATCGCGCTTCGCATTGGCGAGCACGAACTCGATCGCCGAGGCCAACGCCATCGCGCCCTGCGCAAGATGCTGCCGCATCGACTCGAACGCGCCGCCTTGCTGCGCACCGAGCGCATTCACGGTTGCGCCGATGTCGTCGATCAGCGCTTTCGCCGCCGCGCCGCCGTCGCGCAGCGTTTTTCGGCCGATCAGGTCGTTCGCCTGGATCGCGGTCGTGCCTTCGTAAATCGGCAGAATGCGCGCATCGCGATAGAACTGCGCCGCGCCCGTTTCCTCGATGAAACCCATGCCGCCATGCACCTGCACGCCGAGGCTCGTCACGTCGACGGCGAGTTCGGTGCTCCAGCCCTTCACGATCGGCACGAGATATTCGTAGCGCGCGCGATGGCGTTCGCGCGCGGCGGCGTCCGGCTCGTGATGCGCGCGGTCGCTCTCGCCCGCGGCCACGTAGGCAAGCGCGCGGGCGCCTTCGGTGAGCGCGCGCATCGTGCCGAGCATGCGGCGCACGTCGGGATGATGAATGATCGCGACCGCCGCTTTCGCCGAACCGTCCACCGGCCGGCTCTGCACGCGCTCTTTCGCATAGGCGAGCGCCTTCTGGTAAGCGCGATCGGCGATCGCCACGCCCTGCATGCCCACGGCAAAGCGCGCGGCGTTCATCATGATGAACATGTATTCGAGCCCGCGATTTTCCTCGCCGATCAACTGACCGATCGCGCCGCCGTGATCGCCGTATTGCAGCACGGCCGTGGGACTCGCCTTGATGCCGAGCTTGTGTTCGATCGACACGCAATGCACATCGTTGCGCGCGCCGGGCTTGCCGTTTTCGTCGACGAGAAACTTCGGCACGATGAAGAGCGAAATGCCCTTGACGCCTTCGGGTGCGTTGGGCGTGCGCCCCAGCACGAGATGCACGATGTTTTCGGCCATGTCGTGCTCGCCCCACGTGATGAAAATCTTCGTGCCGAACAGCTTGTAGGTGCCGTCGGCCTGCGGCTCCGCGCGCGTGCGCACGGCCGCGAGATCGGAGCCGGCCTGCGGTTCCGTGAGGTTCATCGTGCCGGTCCATTCACCGGAAATCAGCTTCGGTACGAAGCGCCGTTTCTGCGCTTCGCTGCCCGCCGTGAGCAGCGCTTCGATCGCGCCGTCGGTCAGCAACGGGCACAGTGCGAACGAGAGATTCGCCGCGTTGAGCATTTCCACGCACGGCGTGCCGACGAGCTTCGGCAAACCCTGCCCTTCGTACTCCTGAGGATGTTGCACGCCTTGCCAGCCGCCTTCCACGTACTGACGGAACGCTGCCGCGAAACCGAGCGTGGCATGCACCGTGCCGCCGTCGTCGGCGACCCAGCGGCTGGGATTGCGGTCGCCTTCCTCGTTCAACGGCGCGATGACCTCGTTGCAGAGTTTGGCCGCCTCGTGCAGCACGGCTTCGACGGTCTCGGGCGTGGCGTCGGCGCAGCCCGGCAACGCGGCGATCTCGTCGAGTCCGGCGAGTTGCTTCATGACGAACAGCATGTCGCTCGTGGGCGCTTGATACATGGTTGTCTCCTCCGCTCTGGATCGCACAAACGACAAAGGGGCGCCGCTGCGCCCCTTTGCTTGACTGTCACGCCGCCAGGTCCGTCATGACGGGCGGCATCGCGTTGCTGGCCTCGGCCGCGATCAGCCGAGTTCCTTCACGAGTTCCGGCACCACCGCAAACAGATCGCCCACGAGCCCGTAATCGGCCACGCTGAAAATGGGCGCTTCTTCGTCCTTGTTGATGGCGACGATCACCTTCGAGTCCTTCATGCCCGCCAGATGCTGGATCGCGCCCGAAATCCCCACTGCAACGTACAGTTGCGGCGCCACGATCTTGCCCGTCTGGCCCACCTGGAAGTCGTTCGGCACATAGCCCGCGTCCACCGCCGCGCGCGACGCGCCCAGCGCTGCTCCAAGCTTGTCCGCGAGCGGCTCCAGCACCTTCGTGTAGTTCTCGCCGCTGCCCAGG
>NZ_CAJMZE010000019.1:0-138848 GCF_905220235.1 Paraburkholderia sp. J41
TTGGCATATTCACCCAATCGGATTGGTGGGGAATTTTGCGGGTTGCACTGGCACTATTACCTTAGAAGAAGCCCGCGTTAGAGCCTTTCTCCGGATGATCCGAACTGGAGAAGGCACCCACGGCTTGGACAGTTATGAGCGCTTATTTGGCGGGCAATCCTTCATTAAAGATTATGGCCGTGATTTTAGTGACCATCCTCATATTATGGTGACAAGGATGATACACGGAAGGCCCGTTACATCATCGGCAGCCGGGGCATATCAGGTCATGGGATACAATTGGGAGAGTAGCGACGGCAGGGTGTACCGCCAAAATGCTCATATCACGGATTTCTCCCCCATTTCCCAAGACAAGTACGCTGTTGCGTTACTGTCCTTCAAACGGCATGCTCTAGATGCAGTAAAGAGAGGGGATATGGAAAGTGCGGTGTTCGAGCATCATTGTAATTTGGAGTGGGCAAGTCTTCCCGGCAACCAATATGACCAAGGTGGCGTCACAATGCAGTCGGTGAATCAGAATTTTCAAAGATACGTTAAGGAAGAGCTTGCCGGGCAAACGGAACTCGCGGTTCCAATTGGCGGTTTGGACTATTTGATAAAATAACTTTATGAAAATTGTTAAATTTATCACTGCGGTAGCATGCCTGTTTGTGATCTCATTTGGTGCGGAGTGCAAAACTGCATCCGATGAATTTTTAAAGTACAGTGTCGATGTTTTTAAGGGTGAACTCAAAATACCAGATTATTATAAAAAAACCGCCGACGGGTGGCGCGATGATGAGGGAAAATTGGTCGACATTCCGCATGTCAATTTTTCAGGAAAGTATTTTATTGGCAGGCACAGTTGTGGGACAGAATGCGTCTATTACACGCTCAGCGATCTAACTACCGGAAAGGATTACGACTATTTGGATATGTTTTCCTCTGGAGGTGATACTCCCACTCTGACGAGAGATGGTCGCCGCTATTTGACGGAATTACTTAGCAAGGCAAATAGCAGGTTGCTTGTTGCGAAATATCACATTTCAGCATCCACCAATCGCGGTGAGGAGTGTAGGCAAAAGGAATTCTTACTCAATAGTACGGGAAGAATTTCTCCGCTCTCAACAACTACCACGCAATGTATAAATTGATTTGCCGCCGTCGTATACCGTCACCGCGATGTGCCCAAGACCTGTTGGCGCGTTTCGTTGATCTTCGATTGACTGTTGTCCCGGCATCGTGCGATAGCCGGGACTGTGAATCAACCGGCCATTTCACAAACATGCGCCGCCGACGCTTGCATCATCGGGCGGCGGCGCGCTTCAAGCAAATCAGTCCGGTGATAGGCTGCTTCAACCTTGTTCGCGATGGTATGAGCGAGCGCCCGCTCGGCAAGGTCGCGCGCATAGCCGTTTTCGCTCGCCCAATCGCGGAAGCTGGAGCGGAACCCGTGCAGCGTCGCGACGCGCCCCGGCGTATCGCTCTTTGCCTTCACGCGGCGCAGGAGCGCCGTCAAGGTCATATCGGATAACACCTTGCCGCGCGGCGACAGAAACACCAAGGATTCGTGCTGCTTTGACTCTTTGAGCCGCTTGACGAGCGCGAGCGCCGCCGACGAGAGCGGGACGCGGTGCGGCTCTTTCGCCTTCATTCTTGTGCCGGGGATGGTCCACACAGCGGCGTCGAGGTCAAACTCGCCCCATGTCGCGCCGCGCACTTCGCCGCTACGCGCGCCCGTCAGAATCGCGAATAGCATCGAGCCGCGCGTGTTGTCGCCGGGTTCAATATCGTTAAGCTGCGCTTTCACGAATGCCGGTATGTCACTCCACGGCATCGCGGGCTGGTGTTCCTTCTTCGCGTTCTGCTTCGGTAAAAGGTGACGACCACACTAACCGGGTTTGCTGCGATATGACCGTGCACCCAGGCCCATTGCATTACTGCGTGCATACGCTGACGGGTACGGCGGCGGTCTCGGCCTCCCGCTGTTTGCTCATCGTCCGCTATTCCCAAGGTTCGAATCACGCCACGCGCTCCGCCGTGTTCTTGCCCCTTTCCTTTCCACCGATTTCCGCTTCCCCCGCCGTATTTCGTGCCGTCCTGCTCGCTCACAAATAACAAGATCCCGCGCCAAAGCACACGCAGAACCAAAAATTAGGGTCGGAAACCAATCGCCTTATTCGGCATTTGCACAACACCCTAGGTGAAAACCCTAATCCCGGTGTAAAATCCCGACCATTGAAGGGATAAATCACCATGCCGCACCGATACCATCTGCTGGAAAAGCTCGCCTTTTCCTTCGTCTGCCTGTTTGCCGTCACCTGTTCGAGCTATATCGCATGGGAATCGTCGCCGGATTTGCGCGATAACTTCCAGGTCGGCAAGGAACTGTTCCTCAAGAGCGGCGAATACTCCTACGCTTGCGCCACCACCGTTTCGGATCCCTGCGCGCAATTCCCCGTCGAATAACGCACTGCCCGGCGTCGCACCGCTCGTCCGCCGGCGCGCGGGACATTGCCGATTGTGCCGATTGAATCCCGCCGCGTTTCGGCTAAGCTCGATTCAGGTTCCGCTTCGAGCCGCCGAACATGCCGATCCGCGTTTGCCGTACCCGCCTACTCCTGCGACGTGCGGTCCTTGCGCGGCGTTTTGAGCAAATCGTTGCGCTCGCGCTGAGCGCCTGGCTCGCCGCCTGCACGATCACCCTGCCGCAAAAGCCGCTGCTCGTCATTCCGCCCGCGGCGCTCAACAGCACCACGCTCGACGACTATCGCGCCGCCATCGCGAAGCGCATCGTCGAACGCAATCCGTCCTATGTCCTGCACGGCACGCCGCAAGCGATGCTGCGCTCGCTCGTGGTCGTCTCGTTCACGGTCGACCGCAACGGGCAAGTCGTGAAGTCGTCGGTGTATCGCACCAACGGCGACGACGAAGCCGAAGCCACCGCCCTCTCCACGCTGCGCCGCGCGGCGCCGCTGCCCACGCCACCCGCGCGCCTGCTGAATTCCGCCGGTCAGATCGAACTGTTCGAGGATTGGCTTTTCAACGACAACGGCAAGTTCCAGCTACGCACGATCGCGTCGCCGCAAGCGCAGAGCTTCGATTGATGCCGGCGCAACGGTTTGGCGCGCGCGGCGGTCCTTCTTTTGCCGCAAAAAACCGCAGATCGGCCAACGGCCGCCTTGCTGCGCGGCGCCCGCGCTCGTTATAATTTTTCGCTATCCCTCGCCGGCGCCCGCCGGTCGTGCCCACCTGGCGCTACCCGCGCCGCTTCAGGGCACACGAGCGCCGGACCGAATCCCCGCTCTTTCGCGCTTATCCGCACGAAATTAGCGCGTGAAATCGTACAGGCACGCAGTCGGAGTTTCGCGCGCACCCGCTGCCGGCCCGCGCGGCTCGCGCCGAACGCGGCACGCACGGACAGGATTTCGCGCGCACAGCCGCCCAGACGCGATGCATACTGGCGACTCGGCATTGCCCGACCGACGGCGCACCGCGCGTCCTCCGGGCGCGCCACGCCCGACATGCGACCCCAAGCTGAACAAAGACGCCCGCGCCGCCACGGCATGCCTGAAGCGCCAGCGCGCGTCACAACGACTGGAGACCTTCGATGTCCACTTCACCCATTTCGCCCGCGCGCGCGGACGAAACCGCCGCAGCCAAGCCGCAAAGCACCGCGCGCGTGATTTTCGCGAGCTTTATCGGCACCGCGATCGAGTTTTACGACTTCTACGTCTACGCCACGGCCGCCGCGCTCGTGATCGGTCCCGTGTTCTTCCCGCACGGTTCGGCCACCGCGCAGGCGCTTTCCGCGTTCGTCACGTTCGGCATCGCGTTCGTCGCGCGCCCGATCGGCTCGTTCCTGTTCGGCCATTTCGGCGACCGCATCGGCCGCAAGTCGACGCTCGTCGCCTCGCTGCTCGTGATGGGCCTTTCGACCACGCTCATCGGCTTCGTGCCCGGCTACGACGCCATCGGCAGCCTCGCGCCGATCCTGCTGTGCGTGCTGCGCTTCGGCCAGGGCATCGGCCTGGGCGGCGAATGGGGCGGCGCGGCGCTGCTCGCCACCGAATACGCGCCGCAAGGCAAGCGCGGCTGGTTCGGCATGTTCCCGCAGCTCGGGCCGTCGGTGGGCTTTCTCGCCTCGAACGGGCTGTTCTTCGGCCTCGCAACGACGCTCTCGGACCAGCAGTTCCGCGACTGGGGCTGGCGCGTGCCGTTCATCGTCTCGGCGGTGCTCGTCGCGCTCGGCCTGTACGTGCGGCTGAAGATCGCCGAAACCCCGGCGTTCAAGGCCGCGATCGAGCGCAAGGAACGCGTGCGCGTGCCGGTCGCGACGCTGCTTTCGAAGCATTGGGTGCCCACGCTGCTCGGCGCGCTTTCGATGGTCGTCTGCTACACGCTGTTCTACAACGCCACGGTGTTCTCGCTTTCGCACGGCGTGGGCGCGCTGCACATTCCGCGTCCCACGTTCCTCGGCATGCTGTGCATCGCCGTGGTGTTCATGGGCATCGCCACGCCGATCTCGGCCTGGCTCTCGGACCGCTTCGGCCGCAAGCCGGTGCTGATCGTCGGCTGCATTCTCGCGATCCTCTCGGGCTTCACGATGCAGCCGCTGCTCGGCAGCGGCGAGTTGCCGCTCGTGCTGCTGTTCCTCGTGATCGAACTGTTCCTGATGGGCGCGACGTTCGCCCCGATGGGCGCGCTCTTGCCCGAGCTGTTCCCCACCAGCGTGCGCTACACGGGCGCGGGCGTGGCATACAACCTCGGCGGCATTCTCGGCGCGTCGGTCGCGCCGTACATCGCACAGGTGCTGGCCGCGCGCGGCGGCCTGTCGTGGGTGGGCATGTACGTGTCGATCGCCGCGGCCGTGAGTCTCGTCGGCGTGCTTTGCATGCGCGAAACGCGTCACACGTCGCTCACGTGAACCACGGGTAGCGGCGCTCGAGCAGGATCATCGTCGATAAAAAAGCGGCGTCCGGGATTTCTCCGGCGCCGCTTTTTTGTTCAGTTTGGGCGGGCGCAATGCCCGTCTATACTCGGTGCAAAGGCCGCGAGCGACCTCGCGAGGAGCCGACGATGAACCTCTATCTGAGCAACGCCGACATCGTGTCGATCATGGCGCTCGCCTTAGGCATTTCGCTCGTGCTGGCCTTCCGCTTACGCGTGGCCAGTTGGCGCGCCGTGGTGTTCGAAGCGATTGCGGCGAACGCGGCCGCCATTGCCGCGGTCGTCGCCATCGAAATGCTGCTCGCCTGACTTCGGCAAGCGCCGAAGCCGGCAAGCCATGACAGCCGACGGCGATCAGCGATAGTAGTAGCCGTGATGGTAGCCGCCGCCGTAGTAGCCGCCGGCCGGCACCACGACGCAGCCGCCCAGCGAGGCCGCCAGCAAGGCGCCGGCGATGAGGGTAAGCGTCAATCGTTTCACTTCGTTTCTCCCGTCAAGTCAATGTCTGTGTCCGGGCCTGCGATGTCGGCCGGACAGTTCAGATTGAACACGACGCCACACCGCCAAGGCGTTGCAATTTGTAAGTAGCGGTATGGCCCGTGTAACACCGCGCGCCCCTTGTACGCGTGGGCGCGCCTTTGCGGCCGCGCGCGCCAGGCAACGGGCACACTTCTAACACGCGTGTAATAGAGCGAGGCCGAGTAACGCAGAGCGCGTTGCTGCGCGCCCGCTCCAGACGCAATGCGCCCGATGAACGCCGGCGGCAAACCGCACCGCCAGCGCGCACCGGGCGCACGCCAATCCAATGAAACGTCAGTAGATCACCACAGGCCGGACATGCACCGGCTGCGCGGGTACGACAATGCAGCCCGCCAGCACGAAAGCCAGCGCAGCCACGGCAAGCAGCTTCCTGCTCATGAAGTTCTCCTGGGCGGCGCGCGTAGCGAACCGCGCGCCGTCAACGTCCGTTATCGAGGCAAGCTGCGGTCAAGCGGCCCAATGGCCGTCGATCCAGCGCCAGTTCGGGCCGTGCGCGACCCAGTGGCCCGGCACCCAGTGATAACCCACCCGCTCGCGCTGCCAGTGGCCCTGCACCCACACGTAGTGGCCGCGCACCCATTGCCAGTGGCCCTTGTCCCACGCGAAGCCCGCGCGCGGCGCCGGCACGACTTCCACGCGCTCGGGCGGCGGCGCGACGTTCGGTTCCACGATCACCACGGCGGCGAACGCGGGCGCGGCGACAGCGCAGGTTCCGGCCGCGACGATGGCAGCCTTGGCGATGAAGTGACGAAGCGTGTTGTTCATAGTGATCACCCTTGAAGTTGGACGCCGCGATGGGCGTTACGCAATCAATGCGCGAGCGCGCCGCCGCGCTGACACGCGCGGTGTAACGGCGAAGGGTGAAGTGAAACCGAATATTTCCGCGGGCGGTTTGCCGCGAGAGACACCGCGGAGCGCGGTCGAAAAAAGCGCACGGAACGCGCGCCGGAGGACACAACAAAGAGCGATAAAACAGCGAAGCGCGCGGCGCCCAGGGCCGCGCGCTGAACCTCAGGCCTGCGGAATTTCGATCTTGACCTCGAGCACTTCGAGATCGTCCTGACGTTCGAGACTCACGCGAATGTCCTCGTCGGAAATCTTCACATATTTAGAGATAACCGCGACGAGTTCGCGTTGCAAGGCCGGCAGGTAATCGGCGGGCGGATGACCGCCTGCGCGCTCGTGAGCAATGATGAGCTGCAGGCGTTCCTTCGCTACCGAGGCGGACTTCTTCTTCTCGCCGAGAAAAAACGAAAGAAACGACATGACGTGCGCCTCCCTTACTTGCTGCCGAACAGGCGCTGCAGGAGCCCCGGTTTCTGGTAGTCGGTGAAGCGAAGCGTCTTTTCTTCGCCGAGAAAGCGCGCCACGACGTCCTTATAGGATTCGGCGACATCGGTGCCGTCGAGATGGACGGCGGGCACGCCCTGGTTCGATGCGTGCAGCACGGCTTCCGATTCGGGAATCACGCCGATCAGCTCGATGCGCAGGATTTCCGCGATGTCGGAGAGCGAGAGCATTTCGCCTTCGCTCACGCGCTTCGGGTTGTAGCGCGTGATGAGCAAGTGTTCCTTGATGGGCTCCTTGCCTTCGATGGCGCGCTTCGTCTTCGACGAAAGCATGCCGAGAATGCGGTCCGAGTCGCGCACCGACGACACTTCCGGGTTCGTCACGATCAGCGCTTCGTCGGCGAAATGCATCGCGAGCAGCGCGCCCGATTCGATGCCGGCCGGCGAATCGCAGACGATGTACTCGAAGTCCATCTTGATCAGATCGTCGATCACCTTTTCGACGCCTTCCTTCGTGAGCGCGTCCTTGTCGCGCGTCTGCGAAGCGGGCAGGACGAAAAGCGTCTCGCACTTCTTGTCCTTGATGAGCGCCTGGTTGAGATTCGCCTCGCCCTGGATCACGTTGATCAGGTCGTACACGACGCGGCGCTCGCAACCCATGATGAGGTCGAGATTGCGCAGACCCACGTCGAAGTCGATGACCGCGGTTTTGTGGCCGCGCAACGCGAGGCCCGATGCGAAACTCGCGCTCGTGGTCGTCTTGCCGACACCACCCTTGCCCGAAGTCACCACAATGATTTTTGCCATTCCCTTACCTTGCGTTCGTCAGTTTCCAGTTTGGTCTCATCGCGTGCCGCTCTTGCTCGCGCGGCGAATCAGGTGAGCCTCAACGGTTCGATCAACAACTTTTCTTCGTCGAGCCGGATTTGCACCGGCTTGCCCTTCACGTCGGCCGTGAGCGGGACCTCGGTCGTACGGTAGATGCCCGCGATCGAAATCAGTTCCGCTTCGAGGCACGTGCAGAAAATGCGCGCGTCGTGATTGCCGTGTACGCCCGCGAGCGCGCGGCCGCGCAACGGCGCGTAAATATGGATGTTGCCTTCGGCGATGACTTCCGCACCGTTCGAAACGAGGCCCAGCACGACCACGTCGCCTTTCGCGTAGATGCGCTGCCCCGAGCGCAGCGGCCGGTCGACGACGAGCGTTTCCGGGCGCGCGCCGCGCGCGTCGCTTTCGGGGGCCGCCGCGCTGTCGAGTTCGACGGCGACGCCGTTCGTCTCGGCGGAAAAGAGTTCGGGCTGGGCCGCGGCGGGCATTGGCGCGGATTCGGCTGCCGCAACCGGCACGCCGGGTTCGCTCGCCTCTTCGGCGGATTTCGCGCTCGCGGCGCGACGGTCGCGCGCTTCGAGAAACGGCAGGCCCGCTCCGGCGGCCCATTCCTGCTGCGCGGCATGCGCGACCACGCCTACCGGACGCATGCGCACGCCTTCGAGCAAGCGCACGATGTCGCCGAGCGCGACCTGCTCGCCCTCGGCAAGACGCCGCACGTCGATCGCGACGGTGTCGTTCGCGAAGAATTCAGGCGTCGCCTCGAAGCGGCGCGTGAGTTCCGCGCGCATGGCGTCGAGCTCGGTCGTCTTGATCACGAACAGAAGCGTATCGACTGAACCGCTCTTCAGTTCAAAATATGGCGATTTCCTGGGCGACATGGCGTTCGGCTAAAAATTTTGCGTATTTTACAGGCGTCAACGCGCACGGCCATTTTTTTTAACGGTGTATTTGGCCCGTTTTGCGCAAACGATTCGCGCAAGCAAAACCAGAACGCCATGCATGCGCGCCGCGCTCGCGCCGGGCAACGCCACGCCAGCCCACGACGAAGCCGCGTGCGCGAAAGACGAAAATGGAACGGGAAAAGCGGAAAAAGCGCGGCGCGACGCCGCTCACGCCAATACCGCCGGCAGCGGCCCGCCAATGACGAGGCAACAGCCGCGCTGCGAACGGCGCAACATGCCGCTGCAACATGCGGCAAACCCCGGCGTCGAGCGAAACCCGAGCCGGCGCAATGCCCGCTACCAGGAAAGATCAGGAAGACGCGGCCTTCACAGGCGCGCTCACGTCGCGCATGAGCAGCGTTTCCCATTGCTCGGGCGACTGCTGGCTGCGCGCGTGATCGCCCGTGGCGACAAAACCGAGGCGCTCGTAAAAGCGCATGGCCGTGGTGTTCGAATCGGTGATCCACGCAAAAACCTGCGCGGCGCCTTCGCTCACGAGCCAGTCGATGGCCGCGTTGAGCAGCAGTTCGCCGCCGCGCAGATGACGCACCGCGGGCGCAACCCACAACGCCGAAACGAACGCGCGGCGTGCCGGCGCGCTCTCGAAGCTCGCGCCGATCAAACCGGCGGGATGGCCTTCGGTATACAAAATGAACGTCGTGCCCGAGTGCGAGACCGCATGCCGAGCCGCCGCAGCGTCGAATACGGCTGCGTCGGCGGACAGCGCGTCTTCGAGCGTGTCGCCGAATGCATAGGGCGCGTCGCGCAACGAAGCTGTTCGCAGCTCGCGGAGCACGGCACCCTGATCGGCGGCGATACGGCGAACGGTCAGTGACAGTGACGGACTCATGCAGTCGTAAACCCCAATAAAGCGCTAACGCGTAGCTTTAACCGAACTGGCTTGAGAGTCAAATCCTTATTTGACAATTCATGCCACGCATCGCGCCGCATCACGGCCCCGACACCCATCTTGACCGCGAGCCCGCCCGGCCGCGCCGCCGCGCTCACGGCGCCTCGTACGCGCCCGTGCCGTCCGGCCAGGGCGTCAGCAGCTCGTAGCCATCTTCCGTGACGGCCACCATGTGCTCCCATTGCGCGGAAAGCGAGCGGTCCTTCGTCACCACGGTCCAGCCGTCGCGCTGCACGGTGGTGCCCGCGCGGCCGGCGTTGATCATCGGCTCGATCGTGAAGACCATGCCCGGCTTCAGGCGCACGCCCTGCCCCGGCTGGCCGTAATGCAGCACCTGCGGCTCCTCGTGATAGACCTTGCCGATGCCGTGCCCGCAATACTCGCGCACGATCGAAAAGCCCTCGGCCTGCGCGCGCTTCTGGATGGCATGGCCGACATCGCCGAGCGTCGCGCCCGGCTTCACCTCGCGAATGCCCGCGAGCATCGCCTCGTAGGTCGTGTCGATGAGTTGACGGCCCACCGTGCTCGGCGTGCCGACGGTGTACATGCGGCTCGTGTCCCCGAAATAGCCGTCCTTGATGACAGCCACGTCGATGTTGACGATGTCGCCGTCCTTGAGAATCTCGCCGCGGTTTGGAATGCCGTGGCACACGACCGAGTTGACCGACGTGCAAATCGTCTTCGGAAAGCCGAGGTAGCCCACATTGGCGGGCACGGCCTTGAGCGTATTGACGATGAAGTCGTTGCAGATCGCGTCGAGGTCGTCGGTGGAGACGCCCGGCTTGACGTGTTCGCCGATCATCGCGAGCACGTCGGCGGCGAGCCGGCCCGAAATGCGCAGACGGGCGATATCGTCGGCAGACTTGTAGGTGATAGGCATCTGAGAACCGAAGTGGGCGCGGCGGCGCGCAGGGTAGCGCGACACTCCGCCGCCAATTCAAAGGAGCGATTGTACCGGCGCGACGGCTTTGCCTGCGCGGGAACTCGGCCGGCCGCGATTGAATTTTCAGATACGTCCGATTGTTGGCGCGCCAGCCTCCGTCAAGAATAGGAAATATCTTACATCGCAAGGCGATTTTCGATCATGACCTCCTCCCCCGCTACCGCCTCGGCGCGCCCGAATATCCTGATTGCGCTGCCGACCTACGACAACTCGGTCCACTTCGACTTCGCGATGGCGCTCGCCAAGCTCATGGGAACGCTCAAGGAGCGCGGCATCGGCTACGAATACATCCACACGGCCTCGTCGCACATCATCCGCGCGCGCAATTTCTTCGCGAGTTACTTTCTGAGCCGCCCGGAGTTCACGCATCTGCTCTTTCTCGACACGGACATGGACTTTTCGGTCGAGGCCATTCCCCGCCTGCTCGCCGGCGACAAACCCGTGGCCGGCATCGCCTGCCCGTACCGCTTCTTCGACCGCGAGAAGAAAATCACCGGCGAGGACGTCGGGCTCTCGCTGCGCGAATGGCAGGAAAAAACCGTCGACTACAACACCGCCGTGCTCGCGGATGCAGAGGGAAATAGCCAGGTGTTCGGCGGCTGGGCGGAGGTAAGCCATATCGGCACGGGCATTTTCCTCGTGCGCCGCGACGCGGTCGAAGCCATGCAACCGCTCACGCAGCTTTACCGGCCGCCCTCGCAATACGCGCCGTACCTTCCTGACGGCCGCTTTTTCGGTTTCTTCGACACCATCAGCGAGAAAGGCGTCTATCTTTCGGAGGATTTGTCGTTCTGCCGGCGTGCGCGCGAATCGGGCATGCCGGTGTGGGCGCTGATCGACGAAAAGATCACCCATCATGGCGGATCGTCGATCTCGGGCACGTATATGCATGCGCTGGAACTGCGCGGGAACGTGAAGAAGTGATGGGATGAGGTGATGCTGGAAATGCGCGGCACGGTGCAGATGCATCCGCGCCGCGCAAAAATGGCAGTTGCAAGAATTGCAATCGCAAAGCAAAAACCCCGCAGTCTTTCGACTTGCGGGGTTTTTTGAATTTGGCGGAGAGGGTGGGATTCGAACCCACGGTACGGGGAAACCGTACGCCTGATTTCGAGTCAGGTACATTCGACCACTCTGCCACCTCTCCGGGCTACTGCGTTTTTACTGCTTCTCAAGTCTTGGTCGTCGACTGGAGAAGCGAAGATTATAGAACACTTTTCGGCTTTTGCAAGCTCTCTTGCGAAAAAACTTGCGGGACCATCAGCGAGACGACAAAGCGTTCAACGCGGACGCGGCGCTGCACGCGCGCGGCGCCCGCCAGACACGCTCCAAGCCGCTCCAGGCCGCTCAAGCCGTCGCTTCGAGACGCGCCACGCCGCCCATGTACGGCCGCAGCACTTCCGGCACCGTGACCGAACCATCGGCTTCCTGGTAGTTTTCGAGCACGGCCACGAGCGTGCGGCCCACGGCGAGACCCGAGCCGTTGAGCGTATGCACGAGTTCCGGCTTGCCCTGCGCGTTGCGGTAGCGCGCCTGCATGCGACGCGCCTGGAACGCTTCCGTGTTCGAGCAGCTCGAAATTTCGCGATACGTGTCCTGCGCGGGCAGCCAGACTTCGAGGTCGTAAGTCTTGGTGGCCGAAAAGCCCATGTCGCCGGTACACAGCGTGATCACGCGATACGGCAAGCCCAGCTTCCGCAGAATCGTTTCCGCATGCACGACCATTTGTTCGAGCGCGTCGTACGACGTTTCAGGCGCGACGATCTGCACCATTTCGACCTTGTCGAACTGATGCTGACGGATCATGCCGCGCGTGTCGCGGCCATAGGAACCCGCTTCCGAGCGGAAGCACGGCGAATGCGCGGTGAGCTTGATCGGCAGCGCGCTGCCTTCGACGATGCTCTCGCGCACCGTGTTCGTAAGCGAGATTTCGGAAGTCGAGATCAGATACTGCGTGACCGTGTTTTCCGCGCCGCCCTTTTCCACGCGGAACATATCGTCGGCGAACTTGGGCAACTGGCCCGTGCCGTACAGGATTTCCGGATTGACGATGTAGGGCGTGTACGTTTCCGTGTAGCCGTGATGCTGCGTGTGCGTGTCGATCATGAACTGCGCGAGCGCGCGATGCAGGCGCGCGATCTGGCCGCGCAGCATCGTGAAGCGCGCGCCGGAAAGCTTCGCGCCCGTTTCGAAGTCCAGACCGAGCGGCGTGCCTATGTCCACGTGATCCTTCACCGCGAAGTCGAACGTGCGCGGCGTGCCCCAGCGGCGCACTTCCACGTTGTCCTTTTCGTCCTTGCCCGCGGGCACGCTTTCGTGCGGCAGATTCGGCACGCCGAGCATCAAATCGGAAAGCTTCGCCTGGATCTCGTCGAGCTTGACCTGCGACGCCTTCATTTCGTCGCCGATCCCGCCCACTTCGGCCATGACCGCCGAGGTGTCCTCGCCCCGGCCTTTCATCGCGCCGATCTGCTTCGACAGGCTGTTGCGGCGCGCCTGCAGGTCTTCGGTGCGGGTCTGGATGGCGCGGCGTTCCGCTTCGAGCGCGGAGAAAGCCGCGACGTCGAGGATGTAGCCGCGGTCGGCGAGGCGCTTCGCGACGCCGTCGAGGTCTTTGCGCAGCAGCTGGATGTCGAGCATGGGATTGTGAGACGCAGTTTCGTTGTATGAAGTGTCGATTTTAGCGCACCGGCGCACGCAAACCGCGCCCGTGCGGACCGCGTTGGCCGTTCGGCCAGGACGACGACGCGCACGAGCCCGCACCGGCGGCGTGCCGCTCTAGTCCCGCCGCTTGCGGTTGCGCGCTTCCTCGGCGATTTCGTCGCGATGCTCCTCGCGCCACTGCGCGTCGAGATCGGCGAGACGCGCGAGTTTTTCGCCGATCTTGCCTTCGAGCCCGCGCGGCGTGGGCTGATACCAGCGCGGCTCGCGCATGCCGTCGGGCAAATAGGTTTCGCCGGCCGCGTAGGCGTCGGGTTCGTCGTGCGCGTAACGGTAGTCGTGGCCGTAGCCCAGTTCCTTCATGAGCCTGGTCGGCGCGTTGCGCAGATGGATCGGCACCGCGCGCGACTGGTCCTTGGCGACGAAACCGCGCGCCGCGTTATAGGCGTTATAGCCCGCGTTCGACTTGGGCGCGACCGCGAGATAGATCACGGCCTGCGCGAGCGCCAGTTCGCCTTCGGGCGAACCCAGGCGCTCGTAGGTTTCGGCGGCGTCGAGCGTCATGCGCGCCGCGCGCGGATCGGCGAGACCGATGTCCTCCCATGCCATGCGCACGATGCGCCGCGCGAGATAGCGCGGGTCGGCGCCGCCGTCGAGCATGCGGCAGAACCAGTAGAGCGCGCCGTCCGGGTTGCTGCCGCGCACCGACTTGTGCAGCGCGCTGATCTGGTCGTAGAACGCGTCGCCGCCCTTGTCGAAGCGGCGCAGGTTCTCGGCGAGCGCGCTGCCGAGCAGTTCGCCGTCGATTTCCGTTTTCTTCTGCTGGGCGGCCGCCCGCGCGACGATCTCCAGGTTGTTGAGGAGCTTGCGCCCGTCGCCGTCGGCGGAGCCGATCAGCGCCTTCTTCGCCTCGTCCGTGAACGTGAGGCCGCCGAGTTCCTCGCTCGCGCGCGCGAGCAGTTCGCCCTGCTCCTCCTCGTCGAGACTTTTCAGCACGTAGACGGCGGCCCGCGACAGCAGCGCGCTGTTCACCTCGAACGACGGGTTTTCCGTGGTCGCGCCCACGAACACGAACAAGCCCGATTCCACATGCGGCAAAAACGCGTCCTGCTGGCTCTTGTTGAAGCGATGCACTTCGTCGACGAACACGAGCGTCTGATGGCCGTGCGCGCGATGCAGTTGCGCCTGCTCGACGGCCTCGCGAATGTCCTTCACGCCCGAAAGCACCGCCGAAAGCGCGATGAACTGGGCATGGAACGCATCGGCCATGAGGCGCGCGAGCGTGGTCTTGCCGACGCCGGGCGGCCCCCAGAGGATCATCGAATGCGCCTCGCCGGACTCGAACGCGACGCGCAGCGGCTTGTTGGGCCCGAGCAGATGCTTCTGGCCGATGACTTCGTCGATGGAGCGCGGGCGCAGCCGCTCGGCGAGCGGGACGTTGGCACGGGTTTCTTCAAACATGACGTTTTCGCGATAATGACGGCTTTGCGGCAGCGCGCCGAGGGGCGACGAATCGGGGACAGTGCGCGTCCCGGACGGTCGGCCGGCAGGCGCGCCGGATGCAGCCGTCCATTATGACAGTGCGCGCCGCCGCGCGACGCCGGCAAAGCGGGCAGAACAGCGGACAACTCAAAAGACTCAAAGGAAAGCGTTCCAGATGACTCAAGACTCCCAACCCCGCCAGACGAGTTCGGGCGAAGGCGCCGGCTCCGCCTACGCGCCCAATCTTCCCGTGCCCGACGCGCGCCGCCAGTTCCGCACCGGCGACGCCTTCGCGCTCTGGTTCTCGCTCGGCATCGGCCTGCTGGTCGCGCAGGCGGGCGCGCTGCTCGTGCCGGGCCTCTCGCTGCCGCACGCGCTCTGGGCGATCGGCATCGGCAGCGTGATCGGCGTGGTGCTGCTCGCTCTCGCGGGCGTGATCGGCACCGACACCGGGCTCGCGGCCATGTCGTCGCTGCGCCCGACACTGGGCGTTCGCGGCGCGTCCATTCCGGCCGTCATCAACATGGTGCAGCTCGTGGGCTGGGGCTCGTTCGAGATCATCGTGATGCGCGATTCCGCCGACGCGCTCGGCAAGCAGGCGTTCGGTTTCTCGATGCCGCTCGTCTGGACCGTGGTGTTCGGCGTGCTCGCCACGCTGCTCGCCGTGAGCGGTCCGCTCTCGTTCGTGCGGCGCTTCCTGCGCACGTGGGGCATCTGGCTGCTGCTCGCGGGCGCCGCGTGGCTCACGTGGAGCCTGCTCGCGCAGCACGACATCAACGCGCTGATGCGCCGCCCCGGCACGGGCGAGATGCCGTTCGGCAGCGCCATCGACCTCGTGGTGGCGATGCCGCTTTCGTGGCTGCCGCTCATCGCCGACTACACGCGCTTCGGCCGCAAGGCCGGCGAAACCTTCCGCGGCACGCTGCTCGGCTACGGCATCGCGAACCTGTGGTTCTATGCGCTCGGCGCGATCTACGGCCTCGCGGCGGGCGGCGGCGACGCGCTCCTCACCACGGCGCTCGCGCAGGCGGGCGGCGGCTTCGCGCTGCTGCTCGTGCTGATCGACGAAATCGACAACGCCTTCGCCGATATCCATTCGGCCGCCGTTTCCACGGGCACATTCTGGTCGCGCGGCAGCGTGCCGTGGCTGTCGGCGGCGTTCGGCGCGCTCTGCACGCTGATCGGCCTCGTCGTGCCGATGGCGAAGTACGAAAACTTCCTGCTCTTCATCGGCTCGGTGTTCGCACCGCTCTTTGGCGTGGTGCTCGCCGATCACTTCATCGTGCGTCGCCGCCGCATCGAAGCCGGCGCGCTCGCCGATCCCGCCGGCGTGTACGGTTATTCGGGAGGCTGGCATGTGAGCGCGTTCATTGCGTGGGCGCTCGGCATCGCCGCGTATCACGCGCTCAATCAGTGGATGCCGAACCTCGGCGCAACGCTGCCCGCGCTCGTGGTGGGCGCGGTGTGCTATCTCGTGCTGACGGGACGCCGGCGCGCGGCTTACGCGTAACGCCGCCGCGATCGCGTGCTGACTCGCGATCGTCCGCGCAACGGAAAACGCCACGCTGTCATGGCGTGGCGTTTTCATTTAACGCAACGATGCGCGCCTTGCCCTAGCGAGCGCATACCGACGGCATCGACGCTAGCGGGCCTTACTCGCAGTGACCGCAGCCCGCGTGCGCGTGATGCGCGTGATCGTGGCCGTGCGCGTCGGCGGGCAAGTGCTGCGCCGCCTGCGCGCCGATGCCGAGCCGCTGCAACAGTTTGCGGTCGGCTTCCGCCTGCGGATTGCTCGTCGTGAGCAACTGGTCGCCGTAGAAGATCGAGTTCGCGCCGGCCATGAAGCACAGCGCCTGGAGCGCGTCGTCCATTTGCTCGCGCCCCGCCGAAAGACGCACCATCGCCTTCGGCATGGTGATGCGCGCCACCGCGATCGTGCGCACGAACTCGAACGGATCGAGCGGCTCCGTGCCGTCGAGCGGCGTGCCGCTCACCTGCACGAGATTGTTGATGGGCACCGACTCCGGGTACGGCTCCATGTTCGCGAGCTGCGCGATCAGGCCCGCGCGTTCGCGGCGCGATTCGCCCATGCCGACGATGCCGCCGCAGCACACGTTGATGCCCGCGTCGCGCACGCGTTCCAGCGTCTCCAGACGGTCCTCGTAGGTGCGCGTCGAGATGATCTTGCCGTAGAACTCCGGCGACGTATCGAGGTTGTGGTTGTAGTAGTCGAGGCCCGCGTCGGCCAGCGCCTTCGCCTGGTGATCTTCGAGCATGCCGAGCGTCACGCAGGTTTCGAGACCCATCGCCTTCACGCCGCGAATCATGTCCTTGATCGGCTCCAGATGGCGATCCTTCGGATTGCGCCACGCCGCGCCCATGCAAAAGCGCGTCGCGCCGTTGGCCTTCGCGTTGCGCGCGGCGTCGAGCACGGCTTGCACTTCCATCAGCTTGCTCGCGTCCACGCTGGTGTCGTGATGCGACGACTGCGGGCAGTACGCGCAGTCTTCCTCGCAGCCGCCGGTCTTGATCGACAGCAGCGTGGAAAGCTGCACGGCGTTCGCGTCGAAATGCTCGCGATGCACTTGCTGCGCGCGGAACATCAGATCGTTGAACGGCAATTCGTAGAGCGCGGCGACGTCGGCCACGCGCCAGCGCGAAGCGGCTTCCGCCGCGGCCTGCGCGCTCGGTGCGGTGGCCTTGAGCGAAGTGAGGTCGATATGGGTTTGCGTCATGATGTCGTGATCCTTCGGGACGTTTTGACTGTTTAGCGTGAGGACGCCGTGCGGCGGCCGGCGAATGCGCCGAGCCGCGCGAGCAATGCGTCGATATTCAGGTGTCCTGATGCTTCGTCGGCGCTCGCGCCGCGCAGATGCGGCACGACACCGAGCAGCGGCGCGTCGTATTGCGCGGCGAGACGTTCGCGCAGCGCGTCGATGTTTTCGCCGGGGAACGTCATGGCCGGGTCGATGCGGTTCGCGACCCAGCCCGCGAGCGCGAGACCGCGCGCGGCAATCGCTTCGGCCGTGAGCAGCGCGTGGCTGATGCAGCCGAGCCGCATGCCGACCACGAGCACCACGGGCAAGCCCAGCGCCACGGCGAGATCGGCCGTGTCGTGCTCGCGCGTGAGCGGCACGCGAAAGCCGCCCACGCCCTCCACCACGACGGCATCGGCGCGCGCGCAAGCCTCGCGATGGCAATCGGCGATGCGCGCCATGTCGAGCGTCACGCCTTCGAGCGCGGCGGCGATATGCGGCGCGGCCGGCTCCTTCAGCAGAAACGGCGTGCGGATCTCGGGCGGCAGCAGCACGCTCGCGGCGGCATCGAGTTGATCGGCGTCTTCGTTGTGCCACACGCCGTCGCGTTCGAACGCGCCCGCCGCGACCGGCTTGAGCGCCGCCGCGCGCAGGCCCGCGCGCGCGAAGCCGCGCAACAGCGCCGCGCTCACGAACGTCTTGCCGATCTCCGTATCGGTGCCGGTGACGAATACGCCGAGCGTCATGCCGCCACCTCTCGCGCCTCGAGGCTCGCGCGCTGGAACGCCGCGTCGAGCCGGTCGAGATCGGCTTCGGAATGGGCTGCCGAAAGCGAAATGCGCAGGCGCGACGTGCCTTCGGGCACGGTCGGCGGACGAATCGCGGGCACCCACAGGCCGTCGCGTTCGAGCACGGCCTGGAGCGCGAGCGTCGCTGCGTTTTCGCCGATCACGAGCGGTTGCACGGCCGTATGCGAATCCACGGGACGCCAGCGGGTTTGCGCGAGCAGCGCCCGCGTGCGTGCGATGAGGCGCGCGAGATGCGCACGCCGCGCGTCGCCCTCTTCGCTCTCGATCACGCGCAGGCTCGCACAAACCGCATGCGCCACCGCCGGCGACGACGCCGTGGTGAAGATATACGGGCGCGCGCGCTGCACGAGCCATTCGATCACGGTCTCGTGCGCGCACACGAACGCGCCCGACACGCCCGCCGCCTTGCCGAGCGTGCCGACCATCACGAGCTGCGGCGAGCGCAACGCCGCTTGCGCAATCGCGCCGCGCCCTTGCGGACCGAGCACGCCGAAGCCGTGCGCGTCGTCGAGCACGAGCCACGCGCCGTGACGCCCGGCGAGTTCGAGCAGGCGCGCGAGCGGCGCGACGTCGCCGTCCATGCTGAACACCGTGTCGCTCACGATCAGCTTCGTCGGCGCATCGGACGCTTCGAGCCGCGCGGCCAGCGCATCGACATCGGCATGCGGATAGATTTCGATCTGCGCGCGCGAGAGCCGCGCGCCGTCGATCAGCGAGGCGTGGTTGAGCGCATCGGAAAAGATCGTCGCGCCGCGGCCCGCAAGCGCCGTGAGCACGGCGAGATTCGCCATGTAGCCGGTGCTGAAGTACAGCGCGCGCGGCGCCGGCACGAAAGTGCCCGCGAATGCCGCGAGATCGTCCTCGAGTTGCGCGTGCGCGCGCGAATGGCCGCCCAGCAGATGCGAGCCGCCGCTGCCCGCGCCATAACGCTGCGCGCCTTCGGCGAGCGCCGCCGTCAGCCGAGGATGCGCGGCGAGGCCGAGATAGTCGTTGCTGGCGAAGCCGATCGTCGCGCGGCCGTCCACCTGCATGTGCGCGCTGCACGGCGTGTCCGCGGTGCGGCGGCGGCGGCGCAAACCGCGCGCGTCGATCTCGCGCAGCCCTTGTTCGAGCGTATCGAGCAGCGTCATCACAGGTCCTCCGCGACGGTGGCGTCGAACGTCTCG
The DNA here is from genome assembly GCF_905220235.1 of Paraburkholderia sp. J41. Lineage (NCBI taxonomy): Bacteria > Pseudomonadati > Pseudomonadota > Betaproteobacteria > Burkholderiales > Burkholderiaceae > Paraburkholderia > Paraburkholderia sp. J41. The sequence goes on from NZ_CAJMZE010000019.1 coordinate 19,258, forward strand.
CGCGTGCGCGCGGCGAGCAACGCCTGTGTTTCGTTGTCCAGAATATAGGGCGGCATGACGTAGACCGTCGTGCCGATAGGGCGCAGCAGCAATTCGCGCTGCAATGCGTGCTCGAAGAAACGGCGCGAGAACGTGGCGGCGCGCCGCGTGTCGGCGAGCGCGACGTCGAACGCGAGGATCGTGCCGCACTGGCGCAGGTTGCGCACGAGCGGATGCGCTTCGAGCGGCGCGAACGATGCACGCAAATGCGCCGACTTCCGCGCGTTGGCCGCGAGCACGTCGTCGCGTTCGATCAGGTCGAGCGTGGCGAGCGCGGCGCGGCACGCGAGCGGATTGCCGGTGTACGAATGCGAATGCAGAAAGCCGCGCGTGGTGTCGTCGTCGTAGAAGGACGCGTAGATGTCGTCGCTCGACAGCACGATCGAAAGTGGCAGATAGCCGCCGCTGATGCCCTTCGAGAGCGTGAGCAGATCGGGCCAGACAGCCGCTTGCTCGCACGCGAAAAAGGTGCCGGTGCGCCCGCAGCCCACGGCAATTTCGTCGGCGATCAGATGCACGCGATGGCGGTCGCACAGCGCGCGCAAGCCCTTCAGATAGGCGGGATCGTGCATGGCCATGCCGGCGGCGCACTGCACGAGCGGCTCGACGATCAGCGCGGCAATGCGGCCTTCGCGCTCGACGAACACACGCTCGACGTCGGCAAGCGCGCGCGCGGCGACGTCGGCGGCGGTTTCGCCGGGCTGCGCGAGGCGGGCATCGGGCGAAGCGACCACGTGCGCGTGATGCAGCAGCGGATCGTAAGCATCCCTGAACAACTTCACGTCGGTCACGCCGAGCGCGCCGATCGTTTCGCCGTGGTAGCTGTTGGCGAGGCACACGAATTCGCGCTTGTCCGCTTCGCCGCGATTGCGCCACGCATGAAAGCTCATCTTGAGCGCGATTTCGACCGCCGACGCGCCGTCGGACGCGAAGAACGCATGGCCGAGCGCGTGCTGCGTGCGCGCGGCAAGCCGCTCCGCGAGTTCGACGGCGGGTTCGTGCGTGCAGCCCGCCAGCATCACGTGTTCGAGCGTATCGAGCTGCGCCTTGAGCGCTGCGTTGATCGACGGATTCGCGTGGCCGAACAGATTGACCCACCACGAGCTGATCGCGTCGAGATAGCGGCGGCCTTCGCGGTCGTAAAGCCACGGACCTTCGCCGCGCGCCACGGCCACGAGCGGCACGCGCTCGTGGTGCTTCATTTGGGTGCAGGGATGCCAGACGGCGCGCAGGCTGCGCGCGATCCAGTCGCGCGTTTCATCGCTTGTGGCAAAACCGTCGCGGGCGGTATTCGAGTGCGGATTCAAGTACGGCTCCAGGAACAACAGCGGGCCGAGATTAGCGCGTTCGGGGCCGCAATGCACTACCCCGAAAATCGGCCCGGATGCCCTGCCCGCGTGGCGTTGCGCGCGATTCGGCGCAGCTTGGAACCGTTGCGGCGAGAAAGCCCGAAATGCCCGCAGATGACGACGACAAAGTGAACCCGCCTTACGCAAAAAAATTGGCGGCGCGGCGTAACGCGCTCACGCAACCACGATGCGGCGCGACCGGCGAATGGCGTATCGAGGAAAAAATGAAGCCCGCGCAAAAACGCCGGGCGGCTCGCGAAAGAGCCGCCCGGGTGGAGAAATAAGGGGGAAAAACGCGGAACTAGCGGCTTGCGAGCGAGTGCGAGTTGTCGGCGACGTTGTTGTCCGCCGACGCGGCGGCGGCCTGCGCCGCGCTCGTGTCGTCGGCGCCGTTCGCGCCGTTCGCGCTGTTTTGGGCCGTGGTGGCGGCCGTATTGTCGTTCCAGACGACCGTTTCGTTGACGGCGTAGAGGCGGCACGGGTCGGCGCTGTGCTTTTCGCAGTTCGCGATCGCCACCGACATCGGATTGTCGCCGCCTTCGGCCCACGACCACGCGCCCGAATCGGACACGGCGAACGCGCGGCTCGGGTACTGCTTGAGGAAGTTGCGGTAACCGTCGCGGCCCGCCTGATCGAGGAACGGCACGGCGCCCACCGAGTCGATGGCGGCATAGCCCGTGCCGTTGGGCGCGGCCGGCGTGTTGACGCGGTACTGCACCGCCGTCGGCAAGCCGGCCGAGGCGAGAAAAGCCTCGACCGTGGGCCACCAGACCTTCACACCGTCGCGGTCGCCGACCAGACGGTGCGCGTCGTTCTTGTACGAACCGAAATCGACGAGCTTGGCGATCGCGGCCGGGCGGTCCTCGCCGCTTTGCGCGTCGCGGTAGGCGTCGAACATTTTGCCGACGAGATCGCGCGACCACACCGAGTCGTTGTCGCCGTACAGCCAGAGCGAGGCCACGCGCGCCTTGCCGCCGTAATCGCCGAACGCCTGGGTCAGGTTGCCTTGCCAGCCCGTGCAGGCGTCCTGGCGCAGCCCGCCCGAGAAGTTGATGAGCGCGCGCACGCCCTTCGCGGCCTCGGTGCCGTAGGCCATCGTGGCAAGGCCGCCGTGCGAGGTGCCGGCCACGACGATCTGGTTCGCGTCCACGTAAGGCTGCTTCGACATGTAGGCGACGGTGGCCGCCACGTCCGACGCCTGGCCCAGACCGTTGGTCGCGACATCGCAACCGTCTTGCTGATAGGTGCCGCCGGAATCGGCGAATCCCTGCCGGTTCGGCGCGACGACCACGTAACCGCGGCGCACGAATTCGCGCGCGAACGAAAGCGGGTCGCTGCGCGTTTGCAGGCGCGGATCGCCCGGAATCTTGCCGTGATTGAACACGACCATCGGGAACGGGCCGGGGCCGTCGGGGCGATAAACCGTGGTTTCGAGCGTGATGTCGCCCGATGCATCGACGGGAACGCGAATCACCTGCTCGTTGAGATCGGCGCGCACGGCCGGAAGATAGGCGTCGTCGAGCGCGATGCGCGGCACGCGGGCATTGCCGAGCGGACCGCCCGCAAGGCCGGCGCGCGCGGCGCCGGAATGCGCCTCGCGCGCGTTCGCGGAAACGTTGGATGAGGCATCGGCGGCGTCGCCCGCGGGTGCGGCCGGCGTCGCGGCGTGAGCGACCGAAAGCAGACACGCGGTGCCGGCTACGACCCATCCGGTAAGAAGCTTCCTGAACGCCATGCGCAACACCACCCGCAAAAAAACCTGCCGAGAATCTGACTTGCCGCCGGTTGAACCCGTTGCACGCACAACGAATCACCGTTGCGCGGGGCTCGAAAGCCAGGCGCTGCGTGTGACCCGTCTCGGGGGAGTAAAACCGACCGGAAACCCTGCGCGGCGCAGTTCTATCGTCGATCAGACCCGCCGCCAGCCTCTGCTCGCGCGCTCGTAAGCTGCTGAAAGAAAAAGCTTTTCACCAGGTGCTTACGGGCCGGAACAGACACCGTGGATTGATACTCGCACGACAAATATTTGTTGTGCAATTCAGGGCTTACCCGGCATAACGCATGCCAGCGGCGCGCGGGCCTTGCGGGGCCGCGCATCGGCGTCCTGCGGGGCGTTGCGAAGGAAAGGGATCGTAAAAAGAGCGCGATGACAAACGTCGCGCGCAGCCAACAGTACGCAATTTGTACCGATTTTTGCGGCGCGCTTTTGCATGCGACAGGCGTCGCGTGCCGGTCGGGCCATGCGGACGCGAGAAGGCTCGAAGCGCCGTTTCAGCGCGCGTCCACGTCGCCTTCGACGTAGCGCCAGCGCCCGTCGCCGCCGCGCGTGAAGCGGCTGGTTTCCTGCAAGCGCACCGCGCGGCCGCCCGTTTTGTAGCGCGCCACGAATTCGACGATCGCGTGCGCGTCGTCCTGCTGCTCGTGGCGCTTCACGTCAAGGCCGAGCCAGCGCGGCGCGCCGGGCGCGGCCGGATCGACGTCGAGATCGGCGGGACAGGTTTCGCTCGCCCACGTCGCGCGCAAATACGCCTCCTCGCCGAGCACGTAAGCCGTGTAGCGCGAGCGCATGAGTTCGAGCGCCGTGGCGGGCAGCGCGGCATCGTCGATAAAACGGCCGCAGCATGCGGCGTAGCGCGGCGGTTTCGCACCCGCCTTCTGATTCGGCGCGGCGCCGCCGCAGGGACATTCGGCGGGACGGGCGGCGCGCGGGGTATCGGCGTTCATCGGTTCGGTTGCGGAGGTTCGCGGGCCGGCAAGCGTAGCGCAAAAGCGCGCGGCCTTACCAGTCGAGTTCGGTGCCGTCGTACTGGAAGAAGCGGCCGTTAAAGACTTCGCGCGCGGCGGCGGCTTCGGCGATCACTTCGCGCATGCCCGCGACGCTCGCCGCCACGTCGATGGCCGCGTTCGCGCCGCCCATTTCGGTGCGCACCCAGCCCGGATGCAGCGAGACGCAGGTCGCGCGGCGCGTTTGCAGCGCGGTGATCCGGAGCGCGTCGTTGAGCGCGGCCTTGCTCGCGCGGTAGAGCCAGCCCGTCGTGCCCGTCGCCTGCGCGATGCTGCCCATGCGGCTCGACACCACGGCCAGCACGCCATGCGCGGCCTCCACGAGCGGCAGCAGCACCGGGATCAGTTGCATCGGGCCGCGCACGTTGGTGTTCATCACGTACTCGAAATCTTCCGCCGCGACGACTTCCACGCCCTCGGTGCGCGGGCCGTAGACGCCCGAGTTGATGAGCACCGCGTCGAGCCGCTCGCCGTCGAGCTTCCAGCCGAGCGCCGCGATTTCCTCGGGGCGCGTGATGTCGAGGGAAAACGCCTGCGCGCCCGCCTCGCCCAACGCCTGTAGCGCCTCCGGCGCGCGCGCCGTGGCCAGCACGCGCCAGCCGGCCTTCCTGTACTGCCGCACGGCCTCGAACCCGAGCCCGCACGACGCGCCCACGATCAACGCTGTTTTCATCTCGCCACCTTTCTCGTGCGTGCCGCGCGCCGCCTTCGCGCGGCGCGCGCCGTTTTCAGCCGCCGGCCTGGAGGAGTTCGACGGCCATCGCCGTGGCCTCGCCGCCGCCGATGCACAACGCCGCCACGCCGCGCTTGAGCCCGCGCGCGCGCAATGCGCCGAGCAGCGTGACGAGAATACGCGCGCCCGACGCGCCGATCGGGTGCCCGAGCGCGCACGCGCCGCCGTTCACGTTGACCTTGTCGTGCGGCAGGTCGTGCGCCTTCATCGCGGCCATCGTGACCACGGCGAAGGCTTCGTTGATTTCGAAGAGATCGACGTCGGCCGCCTTCCAGCCGGTCTTGTCGAACAGCTTCGCAATCGCGCCGACGGGCGCCGTCGTGAACTTCGCGGGCTCGTGCGCGTGCGTCGAATGCCCGGCCACGCGCGCGAGCGGCGTGAGCCCGAGGCGCGCCGCCGTGGACGCGCGCATCATCACGAGCGCGGCCGCGCCGTCCGAGATCGACGAGGAATTCGCCGCCGTCACCGTGCCGGTCTTGCTGAAGGCGGGCTTGAGCGTGGGGATCTTGTCGGGGTTGGCCTTGAAGGGCTGCTCGTCGCGCGCAATGGTGGTTTCGCCCGCGCGCGAAGCGACCTTGACCGGCGCGATTTCCCAGTCGAACGAGCCGTCCTCGTTGGCGCGTTTCGCACGCCTGAGCGACTCGATCGCGAACGCGTCCTGGCGCTCGCGCGAGAAGTCGTATTCGCCCGCGCATTCCTCGGCGAACGTGCCCATCAAGCGGCCTTTGTCGTAGGCGTCTTCGAGACCGTCGAGAAACATGTGATCGAGCACCTGGCCGTGGCCCATGCGCATGCCCGCGCGCGCCTTCGGCAGCAGGTAGGGCGCGTTCGACATGCTTTCCATGCCGCCCGCCACGATCACGTCGACGGAACCCGCGCGCAGCATGTCGTGCGCGAACATCGCGGCACGCATGCCCGAGCCGCACATCTTGTTGACGGTGGTGGCGCCCGCCGCGAGCGGCAAGCCCGCGCCCAGCGCCGCCTGCCGCGCGGGCGCCTGGCCCTGCCCCGCCGGCAGCACGCAGCCCATCACCACTTCGTCGACCTGTTCGGGCTTCAGGCCCGCGCGCTCGACGGCGGCCGCGATCGCGGCCGCGCCCAGCTCGGGCGCCGCGAGCGATGCGAAATCGCCCTGAAAACCGGCCATCGGCGTACGCGCCGCCGCGACGATCACAATGGCGTCCTGATCCTGTTGCGTCTCACTCATGGTGTGTCTCCTTCGATGGATGTCTCGAATCGGATGTCGATGCGAGGTTTCCGCACGGCCGCCCGTTGTGCGGTCGGCGCGTTACAACCTTGCCGCTACCACCTTGCCGCTACCACCTTGCCGCTACCACGTTGCGTTACACGCTTGCGTCACGGCTTCGCGCGCTCCGCCGCCCGCTCGAGCAGCGTGCGCGCCTGTGCCTCGTATTGCGCGAGATCCTCGAGCGTCGCGTCGAGATCGGCGCGCTGGCGCTCCAGGATGTCGCGATGGTGCATGACCGTGTCGAGAAACGCCTGAAGCTGCGGCAGCGTGTCGGTCGGCGACTCGTAAAGATCGAGCAGCGTGCGGATTTCCGAAAGCGTGAAGCCGAGGCGCTTGCCGCGCAGCGTGAGCTTCAGCCGCGTGCGATCGCGCCCGGAAAACACGCGCCGCAAGCCGCCCGCGCCCTCGCGGCTCGGCGCGAGCAAGCCCTGGTCCTCATAGAAGCGGATCGCGCGCGGCGTAACGTCGAATTCGCGCGCAAGCTCGGTGATCGTGTACTGGGTCGTCATGGGTTGCGTGGCTCGTGTGGCGTCGCCGGCACGACGGCGCAAGCGGCGATAGAATCGACGTTTACGTTATCGTCAACCTGACGCGCGCGCAACCCGCGCCATCCACGAGAATCACGAAAGAGACCGGAGCCCACGCCCGCAATGAACGCCCTCGAACACCAGCTCGACTATCCCTTCGCCGACACGCTTCCCGAGCCCGGCCACGTTTTCGAAGTCGCGCCCGGCGTGAAATGGCTGCGCATGCCGCTGCCGTTCGTGCTCGATCACATCAATCTCTGGCTGCTGCGCGACGAGATCGACGGCCAGCCGGGCTGGACCGTGGTCGATTGCGGCATCACCGACGAAACCATCAAGGCGCGCTGGGAAGCGGTGTTCGAGAGCCAGCTCGAAGGACTGCCGGTGCTGCGCGTGATCGTCACGCATTGCCACCCCGATCACATCGGGCTTGCGCACTGGCTCTGCACGGGCGGCGACAAGGCGCGCTGGGACGTGCGCCTGTGGGCCACGCACGGCGAATACATGCAGGCGCGCGTGATGGCCGCCGGCGACGGCTCCAACGCGGGCGGCGAAGGCGCCGCGCGCCATTTCGCGCGTCACGGTCTTGCCGACGAAACCGCGCTCGACAAGCTGCGCAACCGGCGCGACTACTACAGCAAGCTCGTGCCCGCGCTGCCCTCGCAGTACCGCCGGCTGCGCGAGGCGGACACCGTGCGCATCGGCGGGCGCGACTGGCGGGTCGTCACGGGCTACGGCCACTCGCCCGAGCACTGCGCGCTGTACTGCGAATCCATCGGCACGCTGATCTCGGGCGACATGGTGCTGCCGCGCATCTCGACCAATGTTTCCGTGTTCGACATGGAGCCCGAAAGCAATCCGCTCGGGCTGTACCTGGACTCGCTCGGCCGCTACGAAACGCTGCCCGAAGACACGCTCGTGCTGCCTTCCCACGGCAAGCCCTTTCGCGGCGTGCGCACGCGCATCGCGCAACTGCGCGCGCACCACGACGCGCGGCTCGCCGAAGTCATGGCCGCGTGCGAACGCGCGCCGCAAAGCGCCGCCGACATCGTGCCGATCATGTTCAAGCGCGAACTCGACATTCACCAGACCACGTTCGCGATGGGCGAGGCGCTCGCGCACCTGCATCTGCTGTGGCTCGCGGGCAAGCTCCAGCGCGCGACGGATGCCAACGGCGTGATCCGTTTTTCGTCTTGTTAGCGCCTTGTTTTGCGCCCTGTTTCGCATCTTGAGCACGTTGCGCAGGCCAATCGCGCCGCTCTCGCCGCTCTCGCCGGCGCTGGCGCAATAAAAAACGGGCGGCTCGAAAGAGCCCGCCCGTTTTGCCTGAAGCGAACTGCGTTGCCCGCGACCTAGTTGCCGCCGCCCGTAATGAGGTCAGCGCCCTTCGGCCGCACGAACCTGAACGCCGTGGCCGGCAGCGACGGGTTTTTCTCGATGTTGGAGAACGTGAGCAGCGTCACGTTGCCGAACACGTCGTGCAACTCCATGGCTTCGAGATTGCCGTCCTTGAAGCCGATGCCCACGCTCTTGAACTGCGTGTCGCGCGCCTTCGGAATCAGTTCGAGCCAGTCGATGCCGTTCTTCACGCCCGCGTCGGAGAGCGTGAAGTTCCTGTCGAGGTCGTTGCTGCCGAAGAGGATCGCGGCCGGGCTTGCGCCCAGCGCGCCGCCGAGCTTGCGCTCCGTGACCTGGTTCAGGTCCTTGTCGTAGACGTAGAGATTGTCGCCGTCCGACTGCAACACCTGCTGATACGGCTTCTCGTACGACCACACGAACTTGCCGGGACGCGCGAACACGAACGTGCCGCTCGACACCTTCGAGTTGAGCGTGGCCGTGGCGAGCGCGTCGCTCGCGTTCTTCGCGTTCGACTGCGCCTTGAGTTCGCGTTGCACGAAGCTGCCGCGCGCGGCATGCACCTGCGCGACGAACTGCTTGAGTTGATCCGTGCCGCTCGCGTAGGCGTGCGAAACCATCAGGACCGACGCGCCGATCGCGGCAAACAGTGCGCGGCGCGCGAGGCGCTCGAAGCGGGTCGGAAGTCCAGCCGAAAACTGCATCTATCGTTCTCCAGGTAGGGGAATTCGTGGGCTCGCTGGCGAACCGGGGGTTCAGTCCGCGTCGCGCGTCGGCACGAGAATTTCGCGGTTGCCGCTCGACGACATCGCCGAAACGAGCCCCGACTGCTCCATCTGCTCGAGCAGCCGCGCCGCGCGGTTATAGCCGATGCGCAGATGCCGCTGCACGAGCGAGATCGACGCGCGCTTGTTCTTGATGACCACCTCGACGGCCTGATCGTAGAGCGGGTCGGATTCGTCGCCGGTGCCCGAAACACTTGCCGTGCCTTCGTCGCCCTCGCCCGCCACGCCGCCTTCGAGCAAGCCTTCGATGTAGTTCGGTTCGCCCTGCTCCTTGAGCTTGTCCACCACGCGATGCACTTCCTCGTCGGAGACGAACGCGCCGTGTACGCGCACCGGCAGCCCCGAGCCGGGCGGCAGATACAGCATGTCGCCCATGCCGAGCAGCGACTCCGCGCCCATCTGGTCGAGAATCGTGCGCGAGTCGATCTTCGACGACACCTGGAACGCCATGCGCGTGGGCACGTTGGCCTTGATGAGGCCCGTGATGACGTCCACGGACGGGCGCTGCGTGGCGAGAATCAGGTGGATGCCGGCCGCGCGCGCCTTCTGCGCGATGCGCGCGATCAACTCTTCGACCTTCTTGCCGACCACCATCATCAGGTCGGCGAGTTCGTCGATCACCACGACGATGTTCGGCAGCTTCGCGAGCGGCTCGGGATCGTCGGGCGTGAGGCTGAACGGGTTCGGAATCTTCTCCTCGCGCTTGTTCGCTTCCTCGATCTTGTTGTTGTAGCCCGCGAGATTGCGCACGCCCAGCTTGCTCATGAGCTTGTAGCGGCGCTCCATTTCGGCGACGGTCCAGTTCAGCGCGTTGCCGGCCTGGCGCATGTCGGTCACCACCGGACACAGCAGATGCGGAATGCCTTCGTAGACGCTCATTTCGAGCATCTTCGGGTCGATCAGGATCATGCGCACCTGTTCCGCGCTGGCTTTATAAAGCAGCGAGAGGATCATGGCGTTGATGCCGACCGACTTGCCCGAGCCGGTCGTGCCGGCCACGAGCAGGTGCGGCATTTTCGCGAGATCGGCGCATACGGGCTTGCCGCCGATGTCCTTGCCAAGTCCCATGGTGAGCGCCGAAGGCGCATCGGCATACACGGCCGAGCCGAGAATTTCCGAAAGGCGCACGGTCTGGCGGCGCTGGTTGGGCAGTTCCAGCGCCATGAAATTCTTGCCCGGAATGGTTTCCACCACGCGGATCGAGACGAGCGAGAGCGAGCGCGCGAGGTCCTTGGCGAGATTGACGATCTGGCTGCCCTTCACGCCCGTGGCCGGCTCGATTTCGTAGCGCGTGACGACCGGGCCCGGATACGCGGCCACCACGGCCACGTCCACGCCGAAGTCCTTGAGCTTTTTCTCGATGAGGCGCGAGGTGAATTCGAGCGTGTCGTCGGAGATGGTTTCCTGGGTTGCGGGCGCGGGATCGAGCAGCGCGATGGCGGGCAGCGTGGAGTCGCCGGGCAGATCGGTGAAAAGCGGCACCTGGCGCTCTTTCTCCACGCGCTCCGAGCGCTGCGGCGTGACCACGGGCGGCACGATCGTGACGGGCTCGTGCTCCTCGATCTTGACGCGGCCGCGCTCGACCTTGCCTTCGCGCTTGACGGCGGCGGCTTCGCCGAGCTTGCGGTCGCGCCCCGCTTCGCGGCGCAGCTTGGCCATCGTCACGCCGTTGATGATGGATTCGCCGACCTTTTCGGCGACGGTGAGCCACGAAAAGCGGAAATACAGCGACAGGCCGATGGCGAGCGCGAGCAGCATGGCAAGCGTGCCGCCCGTGAAGCCGAGCGCGTGCGAGACGCCGCGCGCCACCGCCGCGCCGACCACGCCGCCCGGATCGGCCGGCAATTGCACCTTGAGCGACCACATGCGCAGCGCCTCGATGCCGCAGCACGAGAGCACCACGAGCGCGAACGCGAAGGCTTCGGCGATCCAGGTGATGTCGCGCGGCTTCTCTTCTTCGTCGTCGGCGTTGGCTTCGCGGTGCGTGATGCGGCGGTAATTCGCCGAAATGAAGCGCCCGAGCAGCACGACCCACCAGTAGGCGGAGAGGCCGAACAGCAGCAGCAGGACGTCGGCGATGCGCGCGCCCACGCGGCCCGCCCAGTTGGCGATGTGATCGACCTGCGCGGCGTGCGTCCAGCTCGGGTCGTGGCGGCTGTAGCTGATGAGCGCCATCAGCAGGAACACGCCGAGCGCGACCTGCAAAATCCAGCGGATTTCGGTGAAAAGGCGCGACATGCGGTGCGGCAATGCCTGCGCCTGCGCGGAATAAGGAGCTTTGGCCATTGAACCCTGGGCTAAAAACCTGGTGCTTGGTGCGTTCGTCCGTCAGCGGCCTATTGTAAACGGGTTGTTTCGGCCCCGGCTGTCTCACGCTGTAAATGACGGTAACTGACAACGCGCGCCGCCGCCTCGCGCCACGGCCGGGCCTCGCCGTACGGCGGGGGCTATCGCCGTCATCGGAAAGCTTCATGGAGCAGCGAATCCCCCCGCCCTTTATAATTGCGCGCTGATGCCCAACTAGATGCGTATGCCCAGAGCGCGCCCCGGCGGCGCCGGGCGGCCGAATTCGCGCCGCGTCGCCACGAGCGGGCGCCACGCAGTTTTTCCACGGAAATCGATCATGTCTGCCACCAAACACGCCAAAGTCCTGATTCTCGGTTCCGGCCCCGCCGGCTACACGGCAGCCGTCTACGCGGCGCGCGCGAACCTTTCGCCGCTGCTCGTCACCGGTCTTGCACAGGGCGGCCAGCTCATGACCACGACCGACGTCGAAAACTGGCCCGCCGACCCGAACGGCGTGCAGGGCCCCGAACTGATGCAGCGTTTCCTCGAACACGCCGAGCGCTTCAACACGGAAATCGTGTTCGATCACATCCATACGGCAAAGCTCGACGAAAAGCCCATTCGCCTGATCGGCGATTCGGGCGAGTACACGTGCGACTCGCTCATCATCGCGACCGGCGCCTCGGCGCAATATCTCGGGCTGCCGAGCGAGGAACTCTACATGGGCCGCGGCGTCTCGGCCTGCGCGACCTGCGACGGCTTCTTCTATCGCAACCAGCACGTCGCCGTGGTCGGCGGCGGCAACACGGCCGTCGAAGAAGCGCTGTACCTCTCGGGCATCGCGAAAAAGGTCACGGTCATTCACCGCCGCGACAAGTTCCGCGCGGAGCCGATCCTGATCGACCGCCTGCTGGAAAAGCAAAAGGAAGGCGTCGTCGAGATCAAGTGGAATCACGTGCTCGACGAAGTGAAGGGCAACGAAGGCGGCGTGAACGGCCTGCGCATCAAGAGCACGGAAACGGGCGCGACCACCGACATCGACCTGCAAGGCCTTTTCGTCGCGATCGGCCACAAGCCCAACACCGACATCTTCGCAGGCCAACTGGAGATGAAGAACGGCTACATCGTCACGAACGGCGGCCTGAACGGCAACGCCACCGGCACGAGCGTGCCCGGCGTGTTCGCGGCCGGCGACGTGCAGGATCACGTGTACCGCCAGGCCATTACGAGCGCGGGCACGGGCTGCATGGCCGCGCTCGACGCGCAGCGCTACCTGGAAAGCGTCCACGAACTCGGCCAGGCGCACGTGATGAGCGCCGAAGCCGAGCGCTAAGCCCGCACGCGAGCCGGCGTTCTTGGCCGGCATGCCGGCCGGGTGCGGCCGGGTGCGGCCAGATAGGCGCGCCTTGAAGCACACTTCGAAGCGCGCTTCGATGCGCGCTTGGATGCGCACCTCGCCCGGTGGGTGAAGCGGTACGCGGCGATCGTCGCCAAAAGGGCCGTGGGCAGTCAGCCAGCGGCCCTTTGCTTTTGCGGCGTTCCCTGCGGAAGCCTCGCCGTCACGACAGTCATTCAGCGTATTCCGTCATGCCCAAGAACAAGCCCCATCCCGGCGAACCGCGGCGCGCAGCGCCCCGGCCCGCCGCGCCGCCCGCGCCGCCCGCGACGAAAGCCGCGGAAACCGCGCCGCCGGCGGGTTTCGCCGGACTCGGCGGCCTGCGCGACGCGCTCAAGGCGCAAACGCGTCAGCGCGAGCGCGAACGCGCGGTGGAAAAAGCCGCGCGTGCGGAGGCAGCCGCCGACAGCGACCTGTTCCGCCGCGAGATCGGCATGGTCGCGCCGCTCAGGCAGCCTTCGCGCGCGTTGCCGCGCCGCGAGGCGCCCGTGCCGCTGCCGCTGCAAACGCGGCTCGACGAGCAGGCCGTGCTGCACGAAGCCATTTCCGATGAATTCGATCCCGAAGCGCATCTCGAATCCGACGAATCGCTGTTTTATCACCGCCCCGGCGTGAGCGCCGAAGTCGTGAAGAAACTGCGGCGCGGCGCGTGGATCGTGCAGGCGCAGCTCGATTTGCACGGGCTGCGCCGCGAGGAAGCGCGCGAGGCGCTGCAAGCGTTTATCCGCGAAGCCGGCAAGCGCGGGCTGCGTTGCGTGCGCATCATCCACGGCAAGGGGCTCGGCTCGGTCGGCAAGGAGCCGGTGCTCAAGGGCAAGGTGCGCGCGTGGCTCGTACAGAAGGAAGAAGTGATCGCGTTTTGCGAGGCGCGGCCGCATGACGGCGGCGCGGGCGCGGTGCTCGTGCTGTTGCAGCCGCATTCGCACATCCAGCATCGGCAGCCGGCTTGAGGCCGCGCCGCCCGCAAGAAAAAACCCCGCCGCTGCCGGTGCAGCGAGCGGGGTTTTTTATCGCCCGGAGCAGAACGCTTACGCGATGCGCTCCTCCGTTTTCGGGTCGAACAGCACGGCTTTCGACACGTCGAACAGCAGCTCCATGCTGTTGAGCGGCTGCGGATTCGCGCCGGGGTGTACGCGGCTCACCACGCGCTTGCCGTTGACCTGCGCGAACACCAGCGTGTCCGGGCCGGTCGGCTCGATCACGTCGACCTTCACCGTGTGGCGTTGCAGTTCGTGGCCGTGGCCGTCGTGCGAGCTGCGCGCGTCGGTGATGCGCTCGGGGCGCAGGCCCAGCACCACTTCCTGGCCGATGTGGCCGCGCAGCTTGCCTTGTTCGAACGGCAGGTTCAGCACGTTGCGCGCCACGCCCGTGTCGAGTTCGATGCCCACGCCCGAGCCCTGCTCCACCAGCTTGCCGTTGATGAAGTTCATCGGCGGCGCGCCGATGAAGCCCGCGACGAACAGGTTCGACGGCGAATCGTAGATGTCCTGCGGCGCGCCGAACTGCTGCACGATGCCGTCCTTCATCACGGCGATGCGGTCGCCGAGCGTCATCGCCTCGATCTGGTCGTGCGTCACGTAGACGATGGTCTTGCCCACGCGCTGATGCAGCAGCTTGATTTCCGAACGCATTTCGATGCGCAGCTTGGCGTCGAGGTTCGAAAGCGGCTCGTCGAACAGGAACATGATCGGGTCGCGCGCGAGCGCGCGGCCCATCGCGACGCGCTGGCGCTGGCCGCCCGAAAGCTGGCCCGGCTTGCGGTCGAGCAGATGCTGGATTTGCAGCATGCTGGAAACGCGATCGACGATCTGCGACTGCTCGGCCTTCGGCACCTTGCGGATGTTCAGGCCGAACGAGATGTTCTCGCGCACCGTCATCGACGGATAGAGCGCGTACGACTGGAACACCATTGCAATGTCGCGGTCCTTCGGCGAGAGGTTGTTCACCACCTTGCCGTCCATGCAGATCTCGCCCTTGGTCACGGTTTCGAGACCCGCGATCATGTTGAGCAGCGTGGACTTGCCGCAACCCGAGCCGCCGACCAGAATCAGGAACTGGCCGTCTTCGATGTCGATGTTCACGCCCTTGAGGACGGGCACCCCGTTCGGGTAGGTCTTGTAGACGTCGCGAATGGAAAGGCTTGCCATACCAAAAATCCTTTTAATCGAATGAGAGCGTTAGCCCTTCACCGCGCCCGCCGTGAGGCCGCGCACGAAGTAGCGGCCGGCGATCACGTAGACGAGCAGCGTGGGCAGCGCGGCGATGATCGCGCCGGCCATGTCGACGTTGTATTCCTTCACGCCCGTGGACGTGTTCACGAGATTGTTCAGCGCGACCGTGATCGGCATCGAATCGACGCCCGAGAACACGATGCCGAACAGGAAGTCGTTCCAGATCTGCGTGAATTGCCAGATCAGGCACACCATGAAGATCGGCAGCGAGAGCGGCATCATGATCTTCGTGAAGATCATGAAGAAGCCGGCGCCGTCGATGCGCGCGGCCTTCACGAGTTCGGCCGGCACGCTCACGTAGAAGTTGCGGAAGAACATCGTCGTGAACGCAATGCCGTAGACCACGTGTACGAGCACGAGGCCGCCGATCGTATTCGACAGACCGAAGTAGCCTTCCACGCGCGCCATCGGCAGAAGAATGGCCTGGAACGGAATGAAGCAGCCCACGAGCAGCATCGTGAACAGCGCGTCCGCGCCGCGAAAACGCCAGTGCGTGAGCACGTAGCCGTTGAACGCGCCGATGATCGACGAGATCAGCACGGCCGGAATCACCATCTTCACGGAGTTCATGAAGAACGGCTGCATGCCGTCGCAGCGCACGCCCGTGCATGCTTCGCTCCACGCCTTGACCCACGGCGCGAAAGTCGGGTGCGTGGGCAGCGTGAGCATGTTGCCCGTGTGAATCTGGTCGAGCGACTTGAACGACGTCGACAGCATCACGTACAGCGGAAACAGGAAGTACAACGCGAACAGGATCAGCGCCGCGTACACGAACATGCGGCTCACCTTCATCTTAGGCTGCATTGCGCGTGCTCCTCGATTCCAGATACATGAGCGGCACGAGCACGGCCACCACCGTTGCGAGCATCATCATCGACGACGCCGCGCCGACACCGAGCTGCCCGCGATTGAACGAAAACGTGTACATGAAGATGGCCGGCAGCGACGACGACGTGCCCGGGCCGCCCGCGGTGAGCGCCACCACGAGGTCGAACGTCTTGATCGTGATGTGGCAGAGAATGAGCAGCACGGAGAAGAACACCGGGCGCATGCTCGGAATCACGATCTTGCGGTAGATCGTGGGCAGCGTCGCGCCGTCTACCTGGGCCGCCTTGAAGATTTCGCTGTCGACGCCGCGCAGGCCGGCCAGGAACAGCGCCATGCAAAAGCCCGTGGATTGCCACACCGCCGCCACGACGATACAGAAGATGGCCTTGTCGGGGTCGTTGAGCCAGTCGAGCTGGAAGCTCGTCCAGCCCCACTGATGCAGCACCTGCTGGATGCCGAGGTCCGGGTTGAAGATCCACTGCCACGCCGTGCCCGTCACGATGTACGAAAGCGCCATCGGATAAAGGAACACCGCGCGCAGCGCGCCTTCCTGGCGAATCTGCTGGTCGAGCAGGATCGCGAGAAAGAGACCGAGCGCCACGCAGATCGCGATGAACGGAATGCCGAACCAGCCGAGGTTCTGCGCGGACGTCCACCAGACGTCGTTGGAGAACAGCTCGCTGTAGCGATCGAAGCCCGCGAAGTCGTAGCGCGGCATCAGTCGCGAACTGGACAGCGACAGATAGCCGGTGATGAGAATGAAGCCGTAGACGAATACGATGCTGATCACAATGCTGGGAGAAAGCACCAGCTTGGGAATCCAGCGGTCTGCGAGCGCCGCCATCGGCGACGCGCGGCGCGTAGCAGGCGTGGCCGCCTTGCCGTTGCCGCTAAGAGAAGCAGTCACTGCGCAACTCCTGGAACGGTGCGGGACCGCAATGGCTCCGCACGATGATGGGGTTCGGTGGAACCTTCATGCCCGGGGCGCGCCGCGCGCGGCGCGCCCCGCTTTACAACTGCTGTGCTGCGTTGAGGCTTACTTCGTCTTCGCGGCCTTCGCGAGCGCTTCCACCGCGCTCTTCGAATCCTGGGTCGAGTTCATGAACTTGGTGACGACGTCGGTGATCGCGCCGGCCGTGGCGTCAGGCTGAGCCATGCCGTGTGCGAGCGACGGCACATAGCCGCCCGACTTGATCGCCGTTTGCTCGTCCGCGTACGACTGCTTGCCGCATGCGTCGAACTTGCTCATGTCCACGCCCAGACGGACCGGAATCGAGCCCTTGTTCAGGCTGAACTGCTCCTGGAACGCCGGCGACATGATGGTCTTCGCGAGCGCGAGCTGGCCCGGCGTCGCGGCCTTCTGGCCCTTCTGCTGGAAGAACACGAACGAGTCGACGTTGAAGGTGTAGCCCTTCGCCGTGCCCGGCACCGGCGCGCAGATGTAGTCCGTGCCCGGCTGCTTGTTCGCGTTCGCGAACTCGCCCTTGGCCCAGTCGCCCATGAACTGCATGCCGGCCTTGCCGTTGATGACCATGGCCGTGGCGAGGTTCCAGTCGCGGCCCGTGCGGCCGTTGTCCATGTACGACTCGATCTTGCGGACCGTGTCGAACACGCCGACCATCTGCTGCGACGTGAGCGTCTTCTGGTCGAGGTCGACGATCGCCTTCTTGTAGAAGTCGGCGCCTTGCGAGAGGACCACGTCTTCCCACAGCGTCAGGTCCTGCCACGGCTGGCCGCCCGCGGCGACCGGCTGGATGCCGGCGGCCTTGAGCTTGTCGGCCACGGCGAAGAACTCCGGCCACGTGGTAGGCGGCTTCGCGCCGACCTTGTCGAGCGCGGCCTTGTTGATCCACACCCAGTTCACGCGGTGTACCGAGAACGGCGCCGCGACGTAATGACCGTCGGCGTGCATGATCTTGTCGATCTGCGGCGGCAGGTTGGCCTTCCAGTCGGTCGCGGCCGAATCGATCGGGGCGAGCACGCCTTGCTCGGCCCATTCCTGGATCAGCGGACCCTTGATCTGGGCGGCCGTGGGCGCGTTGCCCGAGATGACCTGGGTCTTCAGTGCGGTCATGGCCGCCGCGCCCGCGCCACCGGCGACCGCGAAGTCCTTCCACACATAGCCCTGCTTCTGCATGTCGTCCTTGAGCACGCCGACGGCTTTCGACTCGCCGCCCGACGTCCACCAATGCAGCACTTCGAGAGACTCGGCTGCTTGCGCCGTAGCGACGCTGCCCAACAGACCTGCGGCGCACAGGGCGCCCATGATCGCGCGGAATTTCATTGCTTATCTCCTCCAGACACCTGAACAAAAAACGGTTGGCCCCTGAACCGCCAGGGAGCGGTGGTTGGTCAAACAGGCTAAAACAGGCAAAACACTGGACGGTCGGGCGCCGGAGTGCCGCGCGCGTGCTTTTCGTTCGATGCGCGCGGGCCGCGGGCCGGTGTCCGGCCGCAGGACGCTCAAGAGATGAGTGGTTCGGAATGCAACTTGACTGTCTCCTCTTTTGATTTTCACCGGCCGTTCGGCCGGCCGAGGCGCCGCTTGCGTCGCGCGGCCCGAAGCTCTCCCAGGGCGGAATACGCGGCAATTGGGCCGCCGGCTCGCTTGGCCGAGCGCGGCAAGGTCCCGCAACGTTCTCCGTTACCATGAGGGGGCATTCCGTCCACTCGCCAAACCGCGCAAGACCGCCGTAACACCTGCGTCTTACGCTTTTTACATCGAATGAACGTTACCTCTTGATTTGAATTGTAGTTAAACTACAATTCAGTGTCAAAAAAAATTTTATCGGACTACGGCCGCTCGAACCGCCCTTCCGCCAAGCCCGGAACCGGCGCTCGACCCACCTTGCTGCGGCCACCCAGGACTGTGACGGAGACTCATGCAAAACCAGACCGATTCAGGTTTCACGTTCGTGCTCTTCGGCGCCACCGGCGATTTGTCGATGCGCAAGATTCTTCCGGCCCTGTACGAAGCGCACCGCTCGGGCATGCTCGCGGAGAGCGGGAAGATCGTCGGCGTCGCGCGCCACGAGGAGGATCGTGCCGCCTATGTCCAGTGGGTCGACGAGCACGTCAAGCCGCATGTGAAGAAGAACGGCGGCTTCGACGAAGCCGCGTGGGCGAGCTTCGTCGAGCGCATCGTCTATGTGAAGCTCGATCTCTCGCGCGCCGAGGACTTCACCACGCTGCGCGACGGCATTGCCGGGCTGCCCGGCATTCGCGTGTTCTATCTAGCCACGGGCCCGTCCCTTTTCGTGCCGATCTGCCGCGCGCTCGCCACCGTCGGCCTGAACCAGAACGCGCGCGTCGTGCTCGAAAAGCCGCTCGGCTACGACCTCAAGTCGTCGAATGCGATCAACGACGCCGTGGGCGAAATCTTCGCCGAGGAGCAGATCTACCGCATCGACCATTACCTCGGCAAGGAGCCCGTGCAGAACCTGCTCGCGCTGCGCTTCGGCAATGCGCTGTTCGAGCCGCTGTGGCGCCGCGAATGGGTCGAGAGCATTCAGATCACCATCGCCGAGGAGCTGGGCGTGGAGGCGCGCGGCGACTTTTATGACAACACCGGCGCGTTGCGCGACATGGTGCAGAATCACCTGTTGCAGTTGCTCTCGATCGTGGCCATGGAGCCGCCGCATTCGATGGATTCCGATTCGGTGCGCGACGAGAAGCTGCGCGTGCTGCGCGCGCTCAAGCCCATCGATCCGCTCGACATCAGCAAGGTCGCGGTGCGCGGCCAGTATCACGCGGGCGTGATCCGCGGCCAGGCGGTGCCCGGCTACGCGACCGAACACGGCGTAAAGCCCGACAGCCGCACGGAAACCTTCGTCGCGCTCAAGGTCGAGATCGAGAACTGGCGCTGGGCGGGCGTGCCGTTCTTCCTGCGCACCGGCAAGCGTCTTGCCGACCGCGTGGCGGAGATCGTCGTGAACTTTCGCCCCGTGCCGCATTCGGCGCTCGGCGCGCCGGCGCTGCGCGCGGGCTCGAACCGGCTCGTGATCCGCCTGCAACCGAACGAGACGATCCGCCTTTACTGCCTCGCCAAGCAGCCCGGCGAAGGCATGAACCTCGCGAGCGTTCACCTCGATCTCGCGTTCGACCAGTTCTTCCGCGAAGGGCAGATGGAAGCGTATCAGCGTCTGCTGCTCGACGTGATCAACGGCCGGCTTGCCCTCTTCGTGCGCCGCGACGAGCAGGAAGCGGCATGGAAGTGGGTCGAGCCCATTCTCAACGAATGGGCCGCCGCGCCGCGTCCGCCCAAGCCGTACGCGGCGGGCACGTGGGGACCGGCGGCGGCGAGCGCGATGCTCGCGCAGCACGGCACCTGCTGGCTCGAGGAAGAGAACTGAAGCGGCACCCGACGCCGGAAGTGACGACAGACACCGCAGTTAGACAAAAAAGCAGCATGGAGGAGAAGTGATCGAGCTTCACGTATTCGACGACCCGCGCGCCCAATCCGACGCGCTGGCGCGAGCCGTGGGCGACGCGCTACATGCGTCGCTCGCGACTCAAACCGCCGCGCCGGGCGGCGCGGTAAACCGCGCCACGCTCGCCGTCTCGGGCGGCACGAGCCCGCGGCCGTTTCTCGAAGCCTTGTCGACGCATCGGTTCGACTGGGCCAACATCGACGTCACGCTCGTCGACGACCGCTGGGTGCCGGACACCGACGCCGCCAGCAACGCGCGTCTCGCGCGCGAAACGCTGCTCAGGCACGAGGCGGCGCACGCGCATTTCCTGCCGCTCGTCGACGTGACGCGGGAGCTGGAGGCGCACGTGGCCGCGCTCAACGCCGACCCGGCGCGCAAACTGCCGAACGTCGCCGTGCTCGGCATGGGCGAGGACGGCCACACGGCCTCGATCTTCGCCGACGCGCCCGAATGGCACGAGGCGATCACCACCGCGCGCCCGTTCGTCGCCGTGCATCCGCAGGCCGCGCCGCACGCGCGCGTTTCGTGGTCGATGCAGGCGCTGCGCCAGGTCGACCGCCTCTTTCTGCTGATCGCGGGACAACGCAAGCTCGAAGTATTGCAACAGGCCGCTGCGGCCGAACAAAACAACGCCATTTCCAGACTGGCGAACGACAAGGGAGTGAGACTCGATGTCTACTGGTGTGCAAACTAGAACTGCCCCTGGCGCGGGCCAGCACGCCGACGGACCGAGGCTGCTCGCCGATATCGGCGGAACCAACGCGCGTTTCGCGCTGGAGACGGCGCCCGGCGAGATCGGCCAGGTGCGCGTGTATCCGTGTGCGCAGTATCCGGGCGTCGCGGAGGTGATTCAGCAGTATTTGAAGGACACGAAGATCGGCCGCGTCAACCACGCGGCCATCGCCATCGCGAACCCGGTCGACGGCGACCAGGTGCGCATGACCAATCACGACTGGACCTTCTCGATCGAGGCCACGCGCCGCGCGCTCGGCTTCGACACGCTGCTGGTCGTGAACGATTTCACCGCGCTCGCCATGGCGCTGCCGGGCCTCACCGACACGCAGCGCGTGCAGGTGGGCGGCGGCCAGCGCCGCCAGAACAGCGTGATCGGCCTGCTCGGGCCCGGCACGGGTCTCGGCGTTTCGGGCCTGATTCCCGCCGACGACCGCTGGATCGCGCTCGGCAGCGAAGGCGGCCACGCGAGCTTCTCGCCGCAGGACGAGCGCGAGGATCTGGTGCTGCGGCACGCGCGCACGAAGTGGCCGCATGTCTCGTTCGAGCGCGTGTGCGCCGGTCCCGGCATCGAGTTGATTCACCGGGCGCTGGCCGCGCGCGACAAGAAGAAGCTGCCCGAGACGCTCGAAGTCGCCGACATCGTGAAGCTCGCGCATGACGGCGACGCGCTGGCGCTCGAAACCGTCGAATGCTTCTGCGGCATTCTCGGCAGCTTCGCGGGCAATATCGCCATGACGCTCGGCTCGCTCGGCGGCATCTACGTGGGCGGCGGCGTCGTGCCGCGGCTGGGCGAACTGTTCACGCGCTCGTCGTTCCGCCAGCGTTTCGAGGCGAAGGGCCGCTTCGACAGCTATCTCGCGAACGTGCCCACCTACGTGATCACGGCCGAATATCCGGCGTTTCTCGGCGTTTCGGCGATTCTCGCGGAACAACTGTCGAACCGCGCGGGCGGCGGCTCGTCGGCGGTGTTCGAGCGCATTCGCCAGATGCGCGACGCGCTCACGCCCGCCGAGCGACGCGTGGCCGACCTTGCGCTGAACCACCCGCGCTCGATCATCAACGATCCGATCGTCGACATCGCGCGCAAGGCGGACGTGAGCCAGCCGACCGTGATCCGCTTCTGCCGCTCGCTCGGCTGCCAGGGTTTGTCGGACTTCAAGCTCAAGCTCGCCACCGGTTTGACGGGCACGATTCCCGTGAGCCATAGCCAGGTGCATCTCGGCGATACGGCCACGGACTTCGGCGCGAAGGTGCTCGACAACACCGTGTCGGCCATTCTGCAACTGCGCGAGCATCTGAATTTCGAGCACGTCGAACAGGCCATCACGCTGCTCAACGGCGCGCGCCGCATCGAGTTCTACGGGCTCGGCAACTCGCACATCGTCGCGCAGGACGCGCATTACAAGTTCTTCCGCTTCGGCATTCCGACCATTGCCTACGGCGACCTGTACATGCAGGCGGCTTCGGCCGCGCTGCTCGGCAAGGGCGACGTGATCGTGGCCGTTTCGAAGTCGGGCCGCGCGCCGGAGCTGCTGCGAGTGCTGGACGTGGCGATGCAGGCGGGCGCGAAGGTGATCGCCATCACGTCGAGCAACACGCCGCTCGCCAAGCGCGCGACGGTGGCGCTCGAAACCGATCACATCGAAATGCGCGAGTCGCAGCTTTCGATGATCTCGCGCATTTTGCATTTGCTGATGATCGACATCCTCGCGGTCGGCGTTGCGATTCGCCGCGCCTCGCCCGATGCGAACGTGAGCAACGCGGTCGAGAAAGCGCGCGAGCATGCCGACGACGACGCATCGGCCGTGCTCGACTGGCTGAGCCACGGCGCTTCGCCATCGGCGCGCGAGTGAGCGCGGCGATCTGGCTGAGGTCGCGGATTCACGCGGCGCCATGAAAAAACGGGACGTCCAGCGGGCGTCCCGTTTTGCTTTATGCGGCGTGGGCGTCGTTAGGTTGTCGCGTGCGCATTTACGTTGTGGCGTGCTCACCTATGTTGTCGCGTGCTCACTTACGTTGTGGCGTGCTCAGTTACGCTGTGGCGCGCGCATTTACGTTGCGGCGCGCTCACCCACGTTGTGGCGTGCTCACCCACGTTGTCGCGTGCTCACCCACGTTGTGGCGCGCTCACCTACGTTGTCGCGTGCTCACTTACGCTGCGGCGCGCGCATTCACGCTGCGGCGTGCTCCCCCACGTCGTCGCGCGCTCACGCTCGGCTGTTAGTTGCGATCGCGCATCCCGATCGCCGACATCGGCGAATCAAATCTGCCGCGGCGAAACCGCCGCCGCGCCCGGCGCGGGACGGCCGTGCCATTTCACGACGATACGGCGTCCGATCCACGTCATCACGCCGCACGCGCCGATCGTGCAGCCCATGCCGAACGGCGAGACGCCCGGAAACCAGCCGACCACGGCGCTCGCCAACGCACCCAGCCCGAGTTGCGCCGCGCCGAATACGGCCGCCGCCGCGCCCGCGTTTTTCGGGTAGCGGTACATGAGGTCGGTCGCGCAATTCGCGCCCAGCAGCCCCACCACGCTCACCACGAAGAACAGCCCGGCGACGATCGACCACAAGCCGCCCAGGCCCGTCAGGCACACGAACGCGACGAACAACGACGCGACGATGCTCACGCCCGACGCTGCCGACACCATGCGCAGCGTGCCGAACCGGCCGATGAAGCGCGTGTTGAGGAAATTGCCGAGCATGATGCCGAACACGTTCATGCCGAAGAAGAAGCCGTAGTGCTGCGGCGAGACGTGGAAGTATTCGATGTAGACGAAGGGGGTGGCCGAGATATAGGTGAACATCGAGGCGAATGCCATGCCGCCGCAGAGCATGTGCCCCCACACGAGCGGGTCGCGCAGCAACCGCCCGTACGCCGCAAACGAACGCAGCACGGCCGCGCTCTCGCGTTTTTCGGCGGGCCAGGTTTCGGGCACGCGCAGCCAGGCGGCCACGCCGCAGGCGATGCCGAACAGCGTGAGCGCGACGAACACCACGCGCCAGCCGCCGATCAGCAGCAACTGCCCGCCGATGAGCGGTGCGAGCAGCGGCCCGATCGACGTGACGATGGCGACCATCGACAAGACCTTGGCCGCGTCGGACGGCTCGTGGGCGTCGCGTGCGATGGCGCGCGCGAGCACCGAAGCCGCGCCCGCGCCGAGCGCCTGAAGAAAGCGCACGATCGCCAGTTCGCCCGCCGAAAACGAGAGCCAGCACGCGATGCTCGCGAGCGTGAACAGCGCGATGCCGCCGAGCAGCACCGGGCGGCGGCCGTAGGCGTCGGAAACGGGACCGTAGAGCAGCATGCCGACCGAAAAGCCGGCCATGAAGCTCGTGAGCGTCGCGGCGGCCGCCGAAGCGCTCACGCCGAACGACTGGGCGATGGCGGGCAGGCTCGGCAGGTACATGTCGGTGGCGAGCGGGCCGCAAGCGGCCAGCGCACCGAGCAACACGATCAGCCGGCCATCGGGCCGGCGGCGCGGGGAATGGGACATGGTGTGAGTGGCGACGAGGTGCGCTTGTGCGTTGCGTTGCGTGGCGTTGTGTTGCGCGCGGCATTGCGCGGCACTGCGTTTGCATGGCGCGATGCGGCGCGCTTCGAGTGTGACGACGACGAAGACAACCGAGGCCACCGCGCGACAGCCCGCGTAAAGCCGGGCCATCGGCGCGCGAACAGCGGCAACGGTGCCGCCGCATTGTACCCGACGCTTACCGGAAGCCTTCGGCGCGGCGGCACGCCGCTTTGCGCTAAGCTGCCCGCGTTTGCCTGCGTTTGCCTGCGTTCGTCAGCAGTCGTTTGCGTTTGCCCGCGTTCGTCTGCATTCGCCTGCGTTCGTTTGCGTTTGCCCGCTCCCGGCCGCTTTCGCCGTTTTCCAATCTCGCCGCGCCCCACATGACCGCCTTCCTGCTGATCTGGAGCCCCAAGAAGTGGCCCTGGCCCGAACTGCCCGACTTCGCGCGCCGCGTGCGCGCGGGCGAGGCCGTCGCCGATACGTGGGGCTGCGGCTTCGCGCGCGGCATCCTCCCCGGCGACCGCGTGTTCCTGCACCGCGTGGCCGCCGAGCCGCGCGGGCTGTTCGGCTCCGGCTACGTCACGCGCGCGCCTTACGAAGTGCCGGACGCCGCGTACAAGCGCGGCTACCGGCTGTGCATCGACTTCGTCTACGACTGGCTCGTCGATGCGGGCGAGAACGTCGTGATCGCGCGCGACGCGTTGCGCGCGCATCCGTTTTCCGTGCAGACCTGGGACGCGCAAAGCTCGGGCACCGTCATCAAGCCGGTAGCGGAAGGACCGCTCGAAAAGCGCTGGGCCGATCTGACCGGCAAGCGGCCGATGCCTGTGGCCGCGCTCGCGGCCATGCAGGCGTGGCACGACGCGCAACGCACGGGAGCGGCATCGCCGCTGGAACCGGGCGATGGCAAACCCGCGCGAAAACGGGCCAGCCAGACCCGCACGGCCGGTACGACGCGCGACACCGCGCCGCAGCAACCCGCCGCGCCCAGGCGCCGGCGCAGCCGCCCTTCCCGTCCCTGACGCCCATTCGACGCAACGAGAAGCCCTTCTTTCCACGCTCATTCGGCACTCGTGCGCGGCCGAACCCGCGTTGCCGCCGGCGCGAACGGGCGGCCCGCCCCATCGCCCGCGGGCGGCCGCCAACGGCGGCCCCGTTCCTCGCGCCCAGGCAGCGCCGCCGGAGCGCCCGGCCCGATCCGCCCGTCTTAGGTACAATTTCAGGAAAATCGCTTATCGCCCGCCCCGTGCCCGCGCCTCGCGCGCCGCATGGGTCCGCCCGACGGCATGAGCGGCGCACTGCCCGCGCTCGCCGCGCGGTTGCCGCGCGCCGCGCCGCCGCGCGCCACATCACTCTCGCAGGTCCCGCACTCATGTCCGCCAACCCTACTCCGCAGTCCAGCACGACGTCGCGCAACGCCGCCCTCTTCGAACGCGCCCAGCGCACGATTCCCGGCGGCGTGAACTCGCCGGTACGCGCCTTCCGCTCGGTGGGCGGCACGCCGCGCTTCATCGAGCGAGCGCAAGGCCCGTACTTCTGGGACGCCGAAGGCCGGCGCTACATCGACTACATCGGCTCGTGGGGCCCGATGATCGTCGGTCACGTGCATCCCGAAGTGCTCGAAGCCGTGCAGCGCGTGCTCGCCAACGGCTTCTCGTTCGGCGCGCCGACCGAAGCCGAAATCGAGATCGCCGAGGAAATCTGCAAGATCGTGCCGTCGATGGAACAGGTGCGCATGGTTTCGAGCGGCACCGAAGCGACCATGAGCGCGCTGCGGCTCGCGCGCGGCTACACGAAGCGCGATCGCATCGTGAAGTTCGAAGGCTGCTATCACGGCCACGCCGACAGCCTGCTCGTGAAGGCCGGCTCGGGCCTGCTCACGTTCGGCAATCCGACTTCGGCGGGCGTGCCGGTGGACGTCGCGAAGCACACCACGGTGCTCGAATACAACAACGTCGCCGCGCTCGAAGAAGCGTTCAAGGCGTTCGGCGACGAGATCGCCGCCGTGATCGTCGAGCCCGTCGCGGGCAACATGAATCTCGTCAAGGCCACGCCCGAATTCATCGGCGCGTTGCGCAGCCTCACGGCGAAGCACGGCAGCGTGCTGATTTTCGACGAAGTGATGTGCGGCTTCCGCGTGGGCCTGCGCGGCGCGCAAGCGCTCTACGGCGTGCAAGCCGACATGGTGTGTCTCGGCAAGGTGATCGGCGGCGGCATGCCGGCAGCGGCCTTCGGCGGGCGCCGCGAGATCATGGACCACCTCGCGCCCAACGGCACGGTGTATCAGGCGGGCACGCTCTCGGGCAACCCGATCGCCGTCGCGGCCGGTCTCAAGACGCTGCAACTGATCCAGGCGCCGGGCTTCTACGAGCAACTGGGCGCGAAAACGGAGCGCCTCGTGAAAGGCTTGAGCGAAGCCGCGCGCGCGGCGCAGGTGCCGTTCGCCGCCGACTCCGTGGGCGGCATGTTCGGCCTTTATTTCGCCGACGCCGTGCCGGGCAGCTTCGCCGAGGTCACGAAGAGCGACATCGCGCGCTTTAACCGCTTCTTCCATCGCATGCTCGATGCGGGCGTCTATTTCGCGCCCTCGGCGTACGAAGCCGGCTTCGTTTCCAGCACGCACAACGACGCGATTCTCGACGAAACCATCGAGGCCGCGCGCCGCGCGTTCGCCGCCGAAGCCGCCGCGGACAACGTCACGCAATAACCGCGCAAGCCGCACCGGCGCGCCCGCGCCTTTCAGGCCGGGCGCGTATCGCACCACCGCACCACCGCGCCGCCACGCACCCGCGCTCAACCGCCGCCCGAGAGAAAGCACACCGATGTTCTCGCAATCCGATTTCGTCCATATGGAACGCGCCCTCGCCCTCGCGGTGCGCGGCCTTTACACGACCGACCCGAACCCGCGCGTGGGCTGCGTGCTGGTGAAGGAAGGCGTGGTGATCGGCGAAGGTTTCACGCAGCCCGCCGGTTTCGATCACGCCGAAATCCAGGCGATGAAGGATGCCCGCGCGCGCGGCCACGATCTGCGCGGCGCGACCGCCTACGTGACGCTCGAACCGTGCAGCCACTTCGGCCGCACGCCGCCCTGCGCGAATGCGCTGATCGAGGCGAAGGTCGCGCGCGTGATCGCGGCGATGGAAGACCCGAATCCGCAGGTGTCGGGCCGGGGTCTCGCGATGCTGCGCGAAGCCGGTATCGACGTGCGCTGCGGGCTGCTCGCCAACGAGGCGCGGGAGCTGAACATCGGCTTCGTCTCGCGCATGACGCGCAAGCGCCCTTGGGTGCGCATGAAAGTGGCGGCGACGCTCGACGGCCGCACCGGCCTGCCCTCGGGCGAAAGCCAGTGGATCACCGACGAAGCCGCGCGCGCCGACGGCCACGCGTGGCGCGCGCGCGCCTCGGCGATCCTCACGGGCATCGGCACGGTGAAGGAAGACGACCCGCGCATGACCGTGCGCGCGATCGACACGCCGCGCCAGCCCCGGCGCGTGCTGATCGACAGCCGCCTCGACGTCTCGCCGCTCGCGCAGATTTTCGTGGGCGCGCCCACGCTCGTGTTCTGCGCGGCGCTCGACGCCGGCAACGAGGAACGCGCGGAGCAACTGCGCGCGCGCGGCGCGGAGATCGTCGCGCTCGGCAACCCGCACGGCAAGGTCGATCTGCCCGCGATGCTCGCGGAACTCGCCGCGCGCGGCGTGAACGAGCTGCACGTGGAAGCCGGCTACAAACTCAACGGCTCGCTGATGCGCGAAGGCTGCGTCGACGAACTGCTCGTGTACCTCGCGCCTTCGCTGCTCGGCACGAACGCGCTCGGCATGATCGACATCGCCGCGCCGGACAAGCTCGACTGGCGCACGCGGCTCGCCTTCCATGCCGTCGATCGCGTCGGCGCCGACCTGCGCGTGCTCGCGCGCGTCGTCGCCACGCAGGACGACTGAACCGTTTATCCCTATCGAATACGAGGAACCACACGATGTTTACCGGAATCGTCGCGGCAGTGGGCCGCATCGAATCGATCACGCCGCTGGGCGCCGACGAAAACGCCGGCGTGCGCCTCACCGTCGACGCGGGCACGCTCGGCCTCGACGACGTGCAGCTCGGCGACAGCATCGCCATTCAGGGCGCGTGCATGACCGCCATCGCCAAGACCGCCACGACCTTCGACGTCGACGTATCGCGCGAAAGCCTGAACCGCACGGTCGGCCTCACGCAGCCGGGCGAAGTGAATCTCGAAAAAGCGCTGCGCGCGAACGACCGGCTGGGCGGCCATATCGTTTCCGGTCATGTGGACGGTCTGGGCACCGTCACGCGCTTCGCGCCCGTGGGCGAATCGCACGAGCTGCGCGTGCTCGCGCCAGCCGAAATCGGCCGCTATCTCGCCTACAAAGGCTCGATCACGGTGAACGGCGTGAGCCTCACGGTCAATACGGTGGACGACCGCGCGGACGGCTGCGAATTCTCGATCAACCTGATCCCGCACACCGTTGAAGTGACGACGCTCAAGCATTTGCAGGCGGGCTCGAAAGTCAATCTGGAGATCGACCTGATCGCGCGGTACGTGGAGCGCATGCTGTCCGCCGACAAGCTCGTCGACAAGGACTAGGCGCGGGCGAGCCCGAACCGGCCGGGGCGCGAGCATGCGCGGCCGGCCGCTGATAGAATCGGCATTCTTTTTCCGCGCGCGCGGCTTCGCGTTGCGCCTTCATCACCCGAACCGCACAGGGAGGCATGCATGGCATTGATCGACACGACCGCCGCCATGCCGCCGGTTCGGGCGCCGTTGCCCGCGCCGTCCGGCATGCGCGCAACGCTTCCGCTTCCCGCGCTGCCGTAGCGCGTTAGCGCGGTTTCCCGGCCGGCGAGCGGTTTCCAGCCGCCGCTTCGGCCTTCAGTGGCCCCTCGCGGTTTTTTACGGTTTTTGCGGTTTTTCGAATTTGCGCCGTCCGGCCTTCCGGGTTCGGGCGCGCGTATGCCGTATTCCGCTTGCTCGCCGCATCAACGCACTATTCCAGGAGAGTCTTCGGGCATCGGCCCGGAGCAGGCTGTCCATGACAGAGTCCAACAGATCATCCGACGCGAAGCCCGAGTCGGGCGGACAGACGTTCCGCAAGGTTCTCGGCTTCACCTTCCGCCACTGGGCGAGCCAGCCGGTGCGCGTGAGCGCGGTCGCGCTCGCCTCGCTGCTGGGCGCCGTCGCCGACGTGCTCACGCCGCACTACGCGGGCCAACTGGTCGACGCGCTCACGCACGACGCCACGGCGGGCAACGCCGCCGCGTGGCACGCGGCCGTCGTCGCGTTCTGGGCGCTCACGGCGCTCGGCCTGATCGGCACGATGATGCGCCAGGCGGCGTTTCGCAACATCATCGTGCTCACGCTGCGCATGATGAGCGAGATCGCCACGCAGGCGTTCCACCGCGTGCAGCGCTTCTCGACCGACTGGCACGCGAACAGCTTCGCGGGCTCGACCGTGCGCAAGATCACGCGCGGCATGTGGGCGCTCGATCTGCTCAACGACACGCTGCTCGTCGCGCTCTTTCCGTCGCTCGTGATGCTGGTCGGCTCGACGCTGCTGCTCGCGCTGCAATGGCACGTGATGGGGCTCGTCGTGGGCCTGGGCTCCGTGCTGTATCTCGCGATCACGGTCTCGCTCTCGCTGTTCTACGTCGCGCCCTCGGCACGCCTCGCAAACCAGTGGGACACCAAAATGGGCGGCGCGCTCGCGGACGCCATTTCCTGCAACGCCGTGGTCAAGGCGTTCGGCGCCGAGTCGCGCGAGGAAGCGCGGCTCGCGCGCGTGATCGCCAAATGGAATAGCCGCACGCGGCGCACGTGGCGGCGCGGCACTTTCAACGGCGGCGTGCAGGGCGTGCTGCTCGTGGGCATGCAGGCGGCCATTCTCGGCTCGGCGCTGCTGCTGTGGGCGCGCGGCCTCGCGAGCGTGGGCGACATCACCTTCGCGCTCACGCTGTTCTTCCTGCTGAAAGGCTATTTGCGCGACGTAGGCATGCACGTGCGCAACCTTCAGCGCTCCGTGAACGACATGGAAGAACTCGTGATGCTCGACGCCGAACCCCTCGGCATCGACGACGCACCCGGCGCGCCGCCCATCGTCATCGACCAAGGCGACATTCGCTTCGAGAACATGACGTTCCGCTACGGCGCGCACGAACGGCCGCTCTACGAAAATCTCACGCTGCGCATCGCGCCGGGCGAGCGCGTGGGGCTGGTCGGCCATTCGGGCTCGGGCAAGACGACGCTCGTCAAGCTGATCCAGCGCCTCTACGACGTCTCGGGCGGCCGCGTGAGCATCGACGCCCAAAATATCGCGCGCGTGCAGCAGGCTTCGCTACGCTCGCAGATCGCCATCGTCCAGCAGGAGCCCGTGCTGTTCCACCGCTCGCTCGCGGAAAACATCGCCTATGCGCGGCCGGGCGCGACGCGCGCCGAAATCGAACACGCGGCGAAGCTCGCGAGCGCGCACGACTTCATCATGGCGCTGCCCCACGGCTACGACACGCTCGTGGGCGAGCGCGGCGTGAAGCTTTCGGGCGGCGAGCGCCAGCGCGTGGCCATCGCGCGCGCGTTTCTCGCCAATGCGCCCATTCTGATCTTCGACGAAGCCACTTCGAGCCTCGACAGCGAAAGCGAAGTGCTGATCCAGCAAGCGATGGAGCGGCTCATGGTCGGCCGCACGACGGTCGTGATCGCGCATCGGCTTTCCACCGTGCGCGCGCTCGACCGGCTGCTCGTGCTGGATCGCGGGCGCGTGGTGGAGGAAGGCACGCACGACGCGCTCGTGCGCCGCGAGAACGGCCTTTACCGCCGCCTGTTCGAGCGCCAGGCGCTGGAACTGACCAAAGGTCTCGCCGACGACGTGATCCTCCGCTAGCGCCGCCGCCCGCGCGGCTGCTCCCGGCCGGCGCGGCGAGAGACCGGGCGCGGCGCCTCAGGCGGACGGTTCGGCGGCGGGGGTGGCCGCGCCCGCACGCGGATGCGGGCGAATGGCCGCGAGCACCTCGGCGAGCGCCTCGCGCGCGATTTCGGTGTCGTAGCGCGCTTGCAGTTCCATCCAGCCATGCGCGTCGGTGCCGAAATAGACGGCGAGGCGCACGGCCGTGTCGGCCGTGATCGCGCGCTTGCCGAGCACGATTTCGTTGATGCGGCGCGCCGGCACGCCGATCGCCTTGGCGAGCGCGTACTGGCTGATGCCCATGGGCTTGAGCCAGTTCTCGTTGAGAATCTCGCCTGGCGTGGCAAGCGGGACTTCGCGCGACATGATGGAACTCCTCGGTGACAGGCCGACGATGCGCACTTCGGATGCTCGCCGTGCGCGAAATGAAAACGGATGCGCCATTGCGCCTCGATGCGGATGCGGTGCCGGCCATCGGGTTCGCCGCCCGGGCGCTCAAGCCGGTTGGCCGGCGGCGCGCGGCCGAAACAAAAGCGTGGCCGCCGCGCGAATCCGCTGCGGCTTGCGAATGGCCGCGCCACGCAAACAAACTGATTACGGTAGTAACGGATCACGTTAATAACGTCAAGCGTTACTATCGTCGTAAACTTCGATGTCCGCACCGGTCGGCCCTTCGGCCATTCGGCCAATGCAAACCGGCGCCGATTGCCGCGCCGGCGGCGCGGCGAGCCGGCAAAAACGCATGCGCGCGACCCGCGTTCGGGCGACGCGCCCGTCCGCGTGGCGTAAAATACGCGCTTTCCAGCCAGAATCCGAACATGACGCTCGCTTCCACCCTAGAGATCATCGCCGAACTCAAAGCCGGCAAGATGGTCATCCTCGTCGACGAAGAAGACCGGGAGAACGAGGGCGACCTCGTCATCGCGGCGGAATTCGTCACGCCCGAAGCGATCAACTTCATGGCGAAGCACGGCCGCGGTCTGATCTGCCTCACGCTCACGCAGGAGCGCTGCAAGCTGCTCAACCTGCCGCTCATGACGCATCGCAACGGCACGCAATACGGCACGGCGTTCACGGTCAGCATCGAGGCGGCGGAAGGCGTCACGACGGGCATTTCGGCGGCGGACCGCGCGCGCACGATCCAGGCGGCGGTCGCGCCCAACGCGCGCGCCGAGCACATCGTGCAGCCGGGCCACGTGTTTCCGATCATGGCGCAGCAGGGCGGCGTGCTCGTGCGCGCGGGCCACACGGAAGCCGGTTGCGACTTCACGGCGCTCGCGGGCCTCACGCCGGCTTCGGTGATCTGCGAGGTCATCAAGGACGACGGCACCATGGCGCGCCTGCCCGACCTCATGGAATTCGCGCGGGAGCACGGCCTGAAAGTCGGCACGATCGCCGACCTGATCCACTATCGCAGCCGCACCGAATCGATCGTCGAACGCGTGGCCGAGCGCACCATGCAAACGGCGCACGGTGCGTTTCGCGCGATCATGTATGTGGATCAGCCGACCGGCACGCCGCACGTCGCGCTCGTGCGCGGCGCGCCCACGCCCGAAAAGGAAACGCCCGTGCGCGTACACGAGCCGCTTTCGATGCTCGATCTGCTCGAAACCAGCTCGTCCACGCACTCGTGGACCATCGACGCGGCCATGCGCGAAATCGCCGAGCGGGAACTTGGCGTGATCGTCATGCTCAATTGCGGCGAGAGCAAGGAACATCTGATCGACGTGTTCAAGGCGTTCGACCAGAAAGAGCGCGCGGAGGCGCTCGCGCGGCGTCCCGTCGACTTCAAGACGTACGGGATCGGCGCACAGATCCTGCGCGAGCTGGGAGTAGGCCGCATGCAGGTGCTTTCGAAGCCGCGCCGCCTCGGCAGCATGTCGGGCTACGGTCTGGAAGTCACGGGCTTCGTGCCGATGCCCGGCAGCAGCGCCCAGGCGCCGTGCCCGCCCGACGCGGCCGAACGCGCGTAATACGGGCACGAACGAACGCTGACGAACACGGCAACGGCACCGCGGAAAGCCCAGCAACCAGCGCCGCGCCCACTCACAACCCAACATATCAACGCGCGTCACCACGCTCAACCGAACCAACGGACAACGGATACCACATGGAAATCGGACAATATCAACCGAACCTCGACGGCGACGGACTGCGCATCGGCATCGTCCAGTCGCGCTTTAACGAACCCGTGTGCAACGGCCTCGCCGACGCCTGCATCGAAGAACTCGAACGCCTCGGCGTGACGGGCGAAGATGTGCTGCTCGTCACGGTGCCCGGCGCGCTCGAAATTCCGCTCGCGCTGCAAAAGCTCGCGGAAAGCGGCCAGTTCGACGCGCTCATCGCGCTCGGCGCGGTCGTGCGCGGCGAAACCTATCATTTCGAACTCGTTTCGAACGAAAGCGGCGCGGGCATCTCGCGCGTTTCGCTCGATTTCAACGTGCCCATCGCCAACGCGGTGCTGACCACGGAAAACGACGAACAGGCCGTCGCGCGCATGACCGAAAAGGGTCGTGACGCCGCGCGCGTCGCAGTCGAGATGGCGAACCTCACGGTCGCGCTCGAACAACTGGACGGCGGCGACGACGAAGAAGACGAGGAAGACGAAGAGGAACAGCAATGAAGAGCGCGCGCCGCCGCTCCCGCGAACTGGCCACGCAGGGGTTGTATCAGTGGCTGCTGTCGGGTGTGCCCGCCGGCGAAATCGACGCGCAACTGCGCGGTTCGCAGGGCTACGACAAGGCCGATCACGAGCACCTGGACGCGCTCCTGCACGGCGTGATTCGCGAAGCCGGCACGCTGTCGGCCGCGATCGCACCGTGTCTCGACCGTCCGATCGAACAGCTTTCGCCCGTCGAACGCGCGGTGCTGATGGTCGCGACCTACGAGTTCCAGCATCACGTCGACATTCCGTATCGCGTCGTCATCAACGAGGCGGTCGAACTGACCAAGACGTTCGGCGGCTCGGACGGCTACAAGTACGTGAACGGCGTGCTCGACAAGATCGCGGCGCAACTGCGCTCGACCGAAGCGCAGGCCGCGCGCAAGTCGTAAGTCGTAGGTCTTGGGCCGTTAGCCCCCGGTCGTACCCGAGCGCCGCGCGGCGGGATTCGCGTTCGTATTCACGTTCGAACGCGCGCCCTGCCCCGCGCCGCGATCTGTCTGCATTGGAAACGCCCGCATGAACACCGTTGCCGAACCGCTGCTGCGGCTTGCCGCGCGCGTCGACGCGATCCAGCCTTTCTACGTCATGGAACTGGCGAAGGAAGCGGCTGCGCTCGAACGCGCCGGACGCGACATCATCCACATGGGTATCGGCGAACCCGACTTCACGGCGCCCGAGCCCGTCGTCGAGGCCGCGGCCGCCGCGCTGCGCCGCGGCGTCACGCAGTACACGGGCGCACTCGGCATTCATGCGCTGCGCGAGGCGATCGCCGGGCACTACCGGAACGCCTACGGCGTCGAGGTCGACCCCGCGCGCATCGTCGTGACGGCGGGCGCCTCGGCGGCGCTGCTGCTGGCATGCACAGCGCTCGTCGACCGCGACGACGAAGTGCTCATGCCCGACCCGAGCTATCCGTGCAACCGGCACTTCGTGGCCGCCGCGGAAGGCAAACCGGTGCTCGTGCCGAGCGGCCCCGAAGCGCGCTTCCAGCTCACGGCCGCCGACGTGGAGCGCCTATGGACGCCGCGCACGCGCGGCGTGCTGCTCGCTTCGCCGTCCAATCCCACAGGTACGTCGATCGAACCCGCCGAACTCGAGCGCATCGTGCATGCCGTGCGCGAGCGCGGCGGCTTCACGATCGTCGACGAAATCTACCAGGGCCTCTCGTACGACGCGCCGCCCGTTTCCGCGCTCTCGTTCGGCGAGGACGTCGTCACCGTCAACAGCTTTTCGAAATATTTCAACATGACCGGCTGGCGCCTTGGCTGGCTGGTGGTGCCGCCCGCGCTGGTGGGCGCGTTCGAGAAGCTCGCGCAGAACCTGTTCATCTGCGCGTCGGCGCTCGCGCAGCACGCGGCGCTCGCCTGCTTCGAGCCGGACACCCTTGAAATCTACGAAGCGCGCCGGTTCGAATTCAAGCGCCGCCGGGACTTCATCGCGCCCGCGCTCGCATCGCTCGGCTTCACGGTTCCCGTAATGCCCGACGGCGCGTTCTATGTGTACGCCGACTGCTCGAACGTCAATCATCCCGCCGCCGGCGACAGCGACGCGCTCACGCGCGCGATGCTGCACGAGGCGGGCACGGTGATCGTGCCGGGGATGGACTTCGGCGTGGCCGCGCCGCACCGGTACGTGCGGCTGTCCTACGCCACGGCGTATGCGCGGCTGGAGGAAGCCGTGGAGCGGCTGCGCGGTTTTTTCGGACGTTGATTTCGCGCAAGCCCGCAAGTTTGTCGTACGCATGAAAAAGGCACCCGAAGGTGCCTTTTTCCTTATGCGACGCCGCCACGCAAGCGGGAATCAGGCGCCCGGATCAGGCGCCCAGTTCCGGCGCCGCGCGCTTCGGCGCGGGCGAACCGCTGCTGGCGTCGTCCTGCTCGGACGAAGCCTTGACCGGCGTGGTCGCGGCTTTTTCGTCGAGCGCATGCGCGCCGTCGAGCGTCACGTGTACGCGCTTGTCGCCGGCCTCGCTCGCCACCTTCTGCACGGGCGCGCTCGCCGTGGTGGTCGCGGGCGCCTGCGGCGCGTTGATCGGCACGCTACGGCCGTGCGCGACGTCGCGCAGGCGTCCGCGCTCGGCCATCACCTTGGCGCCGTAGCCGCCGTCGTCCTGGGTCGACGAACCCACGTACAGGCGCAGGCCGCCGGGCAGCGAGCCGCCGCGCGCGATGCAATCCTTCAGCACCAACGCGCCGACCTTGATGTTCGCGAGCGGGTCGAGTGCCGCGCTTTGGCCGCCGAAGTACTGGAACTTGTCCGAATGCACCTTCGACATGACCTGCATCAAGCCTTGCGCGCCCACGCCGCTTTCGGCATACGGGTTGAAGCCCGATTCGATGGCCATCACCGCGAGCAGCAGCAGCGGATCGAGACCGACTTCGCGGCCGGTGTCGAACGCCGCCTTCACCAGTTCGCCCACGGGTTCCTGGGCCACGCGATAGCGGCGCGAAAGGTAGGTGGCGACGAGCGCCTGCTCGCGCGCCGAAACGAGCACGCGGTCGTCGCGGGCGTCCGGCGTGATGCGCTGAGCGGGAATCATGCGGGCGAGCGAGCCGACGCTCGGCAACGCGCGCGGATCGAGGCCGTTCAGCGTGACGGCGTCGAGCGTGGCGATGCCGCCGTTCGACACCGAACTGGCGACGCGCGAGACGGCGCCGTTCGAGCCGGCGGGCGTCACGCCCGTGTCGGGCACGAGCGCGGGCGCCACGGTGGGCGTTTCGCCGCCCTCGCCGACGCCGGAATCGTTGGCGCCGTTGCTGGCGAGCGGTTCGTTGTCGGTGGCGCCGGCGCCGGACGGCGTGAAGGACGGCAGCGGATTGCCTTGCAGCAGGCGCGCGGGGCCGGCTTGCACGGCCGCCGAAACGAAGGGCATCATGCGCGCCGCCAGCGTGCCGCGCCACGCGGGCAGCAGCCAGAGGGCGAGCGCGAGCACGAAGGCGCAACCGCCGACGATGCTGAACAGGTGATGACTCAGGCGGGTGCCACGACGCAGCAGCGCACGGAGGCCGAGAGCGACACGCTCATCGGCACGCCACCACGATAACCAGGTATTCATCTACAGATCTCCCCATGTTGCATGATCCCGCGAAGGCGCCGGCACGAAGCTGACGGCCGAAACAGGATCAAGACACCGCGCGCCCTGGCTGGTGCGGCAGCGGCGTCGGGAAAACGGCAAGGTACGCCGTGGGTGGAGCTTCCTGAACAACGTGGCACGCCTTGGGCGCCCGTGGAAGCTCTCACGCGAACAGCCAGCGCAAGCGAGCGCTGGCGAAGACAATCAATCTATACCGATCAAGCCGGGCAGGGAGTCGGCTAAACGGCGACGCGTTGCGTCTGAAGGACCGGGAAGTGGTTAAAAATTTCAAGCCCTGCAACCAGTGTGGACGGATTCTAGCAGCGTTTAATAGATCGTCAATACTATAGAAAGTGAAAGTTATAACTAATTGTAATGATAAAACCGGCCAAATCAGTGGAGACCCGCTCTCCACGCGCGTCTTGAGCCGGTTATGCCCGTTGAATGCCAGCGTGCGCTAGCCAACACAGGTAAAATCGACAATCGCTGTATAGCGCGCACTATTTTGACGCCGATGCGCTTGAGCATGCGCCGTGCCGCCCTCGAAACCCGCTCGCGCAGCCGGGTTTACGGCACACTGCGCGGCACACTGCGCGGCACACGGCGGCAAGCCGGCCTGACCTTGCGGGGTCTCGCCTTGTTCGCCGATTTCGCCAGATTGGCCCGACCTGTTCGATGTCCCGCCTCGCTTCGGGCAGACATCGATCCAACCGCCGCTCCCGATGAAATACAAAGACCTGCGCGACTTCGTTGGTCGCCTGGAGACGCTCGGCGAACTGCGCCGCGTCCCGCAAGCCGTTTCCCCGGTGCTGGAGATGACCGAGCTATGCGATCGCGTTCTGCGCGCGGGCGGTCCCGCCCTGCTGTTCGAGAACCGTTCGGCGCACGCGTTCCCCGTGCTCGGCAATCTGTTCGGCACGCCCCGGCGCGTGGCGCTCGGCATGGGTATCGAAGCCGCCGGGGCCCGCGAAGGCGCCGAAGGCGACACTATCGCGCTCGAGTCGCTGCGCGACGTCGGCCGGCTGCTGTCGGCGCTCAAGGAGCCGGAACCGCCGCGCGGCCTCAAGGACGCGGGCAAGCTGCTCACGCTGGCGAAGGCCGTGTGGGACATGGCGCCGAAAACGGTGAGCGCCCCGCCCTGCCAGGAAATCGTCTGGGAAGGCAACGATGTCGATCTCGCCAGGCTGCCCATTCAGACCTGCTGGCCCGGCGACGCCGGTCCGCTGATTACATGGGGACTGACCGTCACGCGCGGCCCGAACAAGAGCCGACAAAATCTCGGCATCTACCGCCAGCAACTGATCGGGCGCAACAAACTCATCATGCGCTGGCTCGCCCACCGCGGCGGCGCGCTCGATTTTCGCGAATTCGCGCTCCAGAATCCCGGCAAGCCGTATCCGGTGGCGGTCGTGCTCGGCGCCGACCCGGCGACCATTCTCGGCGCGGTGACGCCGGTGCCCGACACGCTTTCCGAATACCAGTTTGCGGGTCTGCTGCGCGGCGGCCGCACCGAACTCGCGAAGTGCCTCACGCCGGGCGTCGACACGCTCCAGGTGCCCGCGCGCGCCGAGATCGTGCTCGAAGGCTTTATCTATCCGCAGGAAGGCCAGCCCGGCCCGGCGCCCGCCGGTGCGCCGCCGCGCCCTGCGAAAGGCGCGAGCGCGGCGTACGAGCACGCGCTCGAAGGCCCGTACGGCGATCACACCGGCTATTACAACGAGCAGGAGTGGTTTCCCGTGTTCACGGTCGAGCGCATCACCCTGCGCCGCGACGCGATCTACCACTCCACTTACACGGGCAAACCGCCCGACGAGCCGGCCGTACTGGGCGTC
This sequence comes from Paraburkholderia sp. J41, assembly GCF_905220235.1. Classification (NCBI taxonomy): domain Bacteria; kingdom Pseudomonadati; phylum Pseudomonadota; class Betaproteobacteria; order Burkholderiales; family Burkholderiaceae; genus Paraburkholderia; species Paraburkholderia sp. J41. The sequence goes on from NZ_CAJMZE010000019.1 coordinate 57,984, forward strand.
GCGCTCAACGAAGTGTTCGTGCCGCTCTTGCAGAAGCAATTCACCGAAATCACCGACTTCTATCTGCCGCCGGAAGGATGCAGCTATCGCATGGCGATCGTGCAGATGAAGAAGAGTTACCCCGGCCACGCGAAGCGCGTGATGTTCGGCGTGTGGAGCTTCCTGCGGCAGTTCATGTATACGAAGTTCATCGTCGTGGTCGACGAAGACGTGAACATTCGCGACTGGAAGGAAGTGATCTGGGCAATCACGACGCGCATCGACCCGGCGCGCGACACCGTGCTGGTCGAGAACACGCCGATCGACTACCTCGATTTCGCTTCGCCGGTGGCGGGACTCGGCTCGAAGATGGGGCTCGACGCGACCAACAAGTGGCCCGGCGAAACGAACCGCGAATGGGGCCGCGCGATCGAGATGGACGCCGCCGTGAAAACGCGCGTCGATGCGCTCTATCGCGAACTCGGCTTATGATCGCCGAGCGAATCGACCTCGGGCCGCGCGGCATCGACCTTGCAAGATCGACCTCGCGAATCGGCGTACGAATCGGCAGCACGAATCGACCCATCTCGCGAATGGCGAATGTCGCGAACCATTACAAGAACACGTTTTTCCGCACGCTTCGATGCCTCACGCTTCCTTGCTTTCCGACGGTTTTTTCCTGTCGCTTTCGTTGTGCCTCGACATCGGTCTCGTCAACGTCGCCATCCTCTCGCTCACGTTGACACACGGTTTCCGGCCCGGCTTCTGGCTCGGGCTGGGCTCGTGTTTCGGCGATCTGATCTATGCGGCGCTCGCGCTCGCGGGCATGGCCGCGCTGCTGCAATTTTCGGCGGCGCGCTGGATCGTCTGGATCGGCGGATCGGCGCTGCTCTTGTGGCTCACCTGGAAGATGGCGCGCGAGGCGCTCAATCCGGCCGCCGCGCCGCCCGTCGAAGGCGAAGCCGATAACGCCGCGCCGCTACCGCAGCCATGGCGCAGCTTCGTGCGCGGCGTGGTGCTGGCGCTCTCGTCGCCGAGCGCGATCCTCTGGTTCGCGGCCGTGGGCGGCGCGCTGATCGCCAAATCGGGCGCCACGAACGCAGGCGCGGCGTCGCTGTTTTTGCTCGGCTTTTTCGCGGGCGGACTGGGCTGGACACTGTTTCTCTGCGGTCTCGCAAGCCACGGCCGCAAGCGCGCGGGCGCAAGTTTGCTGCGCGCGTGCCACGTATTGTCGGCGCTGCTGTTCGCGTATTTCTCGTACAGCGTGATCGTGCATGGCTACCGCGATCTCATCCTGCAAGGCGCGGCCACGGCGTAAGGCGCGTCGCGACGGAACGCGCCCAAAGCGCAATGCACCAAACGGCGGGCACCAAACGAAAGCCGCCAAACGAGAGGCGCGAAGCAAGAAGCACAAAACAAACGGCGCAACGCGGCATCTGCCGGCGTTGCGCCGTTTTCGTCTTGCGTGCTGCGCGCGGCCGTGAAGCCGCGTGCAGCCATCACTTCAATTAGCGACGGTAGTAACCGTGGCCGTAATAGCCACGATAGTAGCCGTGATGCCAGTACGGGCGGCCATAGTAGCCGCCCACAACCACGGCGGGCGGCGGCGCATAGACCACCGGCGGCGGCGGCGCGTATACGACGGGCGGCGGCGGTGCGTAGACCGGCGCGGCATAGACCGGATAAGCCGGCGCGACCGGCACACCAATGCCGATACCCACCGAAACGTGCGCCTGAGCCGCGCCGACAAACCCCACACCCAGCGCAGCGGCAACGATGAACGGAATGGTCTTTTTCACTTCTCTTCTCCTGGCGGCCGACAGCGGCTCGCTCACATGACGGGCACAACTCACGTATTCAATGTATCGAAAATGGCGGCACGCAATGGTAGCCATTTGTTTCGAATTGCAATTCGATTTGCGGGCTGACTGGCGCTGGATCAAGTTTCGAAGCGAAAAACGACACCGTGAAAGCCCGTACGCGCGCCGCATCGAGCCGCAATTGCGCGGATAAACCCCCGCACTGTCACTTTTACCGGCGCCGCTCGGAATCGACGTGCGTTTTCCGGTAATGTTTGATTACAAATTGGACGAAAGCGCTGGCGCGCGGGGTGGAAGCGGCTCGCCGCAAACGACGATGCCCGGTCAGGAAACCGGGCATCGCGGGACGAACTGCTCGGAATGAGCGGCGCTGAAGCCTGTCGCGCGCCGATGACACCAGCGGATATCGCTAGCCGACCTTCACGTAGGTGAATTCGCGCGTCACGTTGGGCGGCACGTAAGCCACGCTGATGCGCACGCGCGGCGTGAGGCGCTTCTTTTGATCCCACCAGCGGCGGCGTTGAACGGGCGTGAGAAAACGCAGATGCTTTCGGTACGCGAAGATGCTCATGGTGAACTCCCCGAATCGGACAACCGACAGGAACAAACCCAGGTACACGACTGCAACAACGAAACCGAACGTGAAAGATATTGTGCGCAATTATGAGACGGCAGGATTGCGGTGTTGCGAGATAGCCGCAATCGCCGCCCATAACCGGAAAGCGCTGTTCGCCGGGGCTTCGTCATGCTGGGTTCGGGCTGTGGCGCGCCAAGGCGCCTGCTTCGCCATCCGCACAAAGCGTGCCGCGTCCCGATTTACCGGCCGTTCGGCTTGGCGCGCGCGGCTCGCGAAAAGGCTCGAATCTCCACGGAGACGCCGCAGTAGAGAGATTGTAAAATTCGGGGACGTTGCGCCTCGGTACGACAGCGAACATTCGCGGCTGCGCGTGCGGAATGCGATAAGGGACGTCCGAAACCGCGGTAACGTGCCGGGAAAACGCCGGAAAAAACGCCGGATGCCAGCCGGCCGCTGCGGGCAAATCCGGCTCGGGCTGGCGGCGTCCGGCAGCGCCAGCGTGCGGCACCGCGCACCCGCGCCTGGCTCGGATAATGAGGCAATACTGGGCGGACGTAAGCCGTGGTAATGTGGCGACGGCGCGATAAGGCATGTCCACGCGCCTCCTGTCACCGACGAGCACGCACAATGATCAAGGTCAGCATCCTCTATCCGTATCGCGAAAATGGGCGTTTTGACACTGAGTATTACTGCACGCACCATATGCCGCTCGCGGCGAAGCTCTTTGGCAGTGCGCTCAAGGGCTGGTCGGTCGATGTCGGCATCAATGCCGGGCCACCGGGCACGCCGCCGCCCTACGTCGCAGCCGGCCATTTCCTGTTCGAAACGATGGACGCGTTCTACGCGGTCTTCAAGCCGCACGCCGACACGCTCATCGACGATATTCCGAATTACACCGACGGCGGAAACGGCCAGATCCTGATCAGCGAGATCAAGGTATCTGTCTGAATTTTCTTCGCAGGAATCGTCCGGACGGAACGGGGCCGTACGGACGACGACAACAACTCGCCGGCCGCTTCGCGCCGGCGTCGCGTTGAATCCACTGGCTACCCAACATACGAAGGAAACAACACCGATGTTCGGCGATATCGCCCGCTTTCTGCTCAATACGGTCTTCACGCTGTTCGGCGCCGCGCTGCTGCTGCGCGCCTGGCTGCAATACGTGCGCGTGCCGCCGTATAACCCGGTGACTCACGCGATCCAGCAGATCACCAACTGGCTCGTGCTGCCACTGCGGCACGTCATTCCCGGCAAACGCGGCGTCGACTGGGCGAGCGTGGTCGGGGCGCTTATCGCGGCCATCGTTTTCGTGCTGCTGATGGTCTGGCTTGCGGGCGTCGACCCGCTCGGCCTGCTGCCGACGCTGCTGCTCGTCGCCGTGCTCACGCTCGTGAAGTGGGCGCTCAATCTGCTCATCTGGCTCACGATCCTGATGGCGCTGCTTTCGTGGCTCAACCCGCGTTCGCCCGCAATGCCCGCGCTGTTCCAGCTCACGGCGCCGTTCCTGAATCCGCTGCGCCGCATTTTGCCGAATCTCGGCGGCCTCGATCTTTCGCCGATCCTGTTGTTCGTGATCGTGCAGGTGCTGCTGATGGTGGTAACGCGCGCGGCGGTGTCGCTCACGCTGTTCGGCATTTGAGGGTTTTGTCGTGGTTGGCGGGGCGCGGCTTCTTCTATTTCCGTGCTGATTCTGTGCTGATGCGGTCGATCGGGATGGACAACGAGGCCGCGTCATTGCCACTCTTCGCGCGCATTCTTACGTCGGCTTTCTCCCGAATTCGCTGAGCCCCCACTCTTCATGCGGGGCTCACAGCGATGCCAGTTTTCATACCAGCGCGAATCCCCAAGAATCAGACGGCTGCTGCGCTACGTTTGCCCGCAATGTTGTAGTTCGACAGGATGAGCCGATAGCCAGGTAATTTGCCTTCGTGTTCTCGGCGGGCACACTCTCCGATCGCGGTGGCTATTTGGCCCGAGGTATGGAGCAACGGCGATGCCGTGATGTTCGACATGGGCGACGCCCGCGAAAAATCATTGCGGAACGCGTCTTGATCGGATTCCACCAATCCCTGAATCTTCGATGGTCAGCGGCCGGGAATCATTGGAATGTTGAGTGTCGTCCATGCGACGACTATTCCGAAAGCGCCGCGATTGCACAACGGCGGAAGGTCGATGGAGCTTGGAGACTGACGCGAAGCGACCCCGTACGAGTCACTCAACCAGTACGGCCGCCGGTCCGCTTTTTCGCCGATATAAGACATTTGCCGCTCACTAGCATCGGTACGGATCGTGTAGCAGGAGGGCGCGGCTTGATAGCGCGTGGGGCCCACGTGCCATTACCGGCCGCCGATATCGTCCGGTGACTCGGGGTGATTCTTCCTCGGTGGATTCCGCTATCATGCTCGAAAAAACGCGCAACGGTGAAAACATGGACGTAGGTGAAATTACTCGTATTCGGGACCAGTTTCAGGGTGGCCAGTGGCCGCAGTTCTTGGAGCGCATTGATATTGCTGGCTTGAGAGGCTGGCAAGGCCAGGTAATACAATTTAAGTTCCCCGTAGTTGCGATCGTCGGAGAGAATGGCGCGGGCAAAAGCACGGTTCTCAAAGTTGCTGCCGCCGCATATGACAAGACCAAGGACGGCGGATATTATCCTTCCGACTTCTTTCTGGATACGCACTGGGACACACTTTCCGCAATCGACCTCGGATATCAGATTAAAACCGGTGATGTAACTCAAAACTTCAAGATCCGCAAACCTAGTAAGCGGTGGAGTTTTCCTGAGAAGCGCCACAGCAGGCGTATTTATTGGTTCGATGTAGCCCGAACCTTGCCGCTGGATGCCACCGCTGGGTACGCGCGCGTCGCCCGCCTAGCAGCGGGAGAAATTTCAACTGAAGCACTATCGGAAGAGTATCGAGGCCATCTTTCGTACATCCTAGGCCGGGAATACAAAAATGCGCGATTTGCCGCACCAGACGTAAATGTGAACCGTAAAGTTGGCCTGCTCCAGCGGGACTTTGGCGAGATTTCTCAGTTCCATCAAGGTGCCGGGGAAGACACGTCCTTGGACTTAATGCTGGCGCTCCAAGAGGTCCCCAATAATTCATTGGTTATCATCGACGAAGTCGAAGCGTCGCTTCACCCGCGAGCCCAACGACGGCTTATCAATTTCCTCATAAAACTGAGTCGTCTTCGCCGAGTTCAGGTCATCGTTTCAACCCATAGTCCGTATGTCCTTGAGGAACTCCCCCCTGAGGCAAGGGTGCTCCTCCTGCCGACTGCGGAAGGGCCTACCGTTATATACGGAGCCAGTCCAGAATTTGCACTTACAAAGCTCGACGACGCGATTCACCCCGAATCGTTTGTGTACGTTGAAGACCGATCAGGAGAAGTCTGGGTCCGAGAAATTATCGCGCGGCATGCCGACGGACAAGCACTCCTTTCCCGCATTAAGGTCTCGCCTGTCGGCCCGGCAAACGTGGTTGCGATGATGGGAAAACTTGCGATGGAAAACAAATTGCCTCAGCCAGGTATCGGTGTCCTCGATGGCGATCAGCAAGACTCAATAGGATGCGTTCGACTGCCAGGGGATGATGCGCCGGAACGCGTTGTATTTAAGGGCCTTCAAGAGCACAATTGGGGAAACTTACATGAGAGGTTCGGTATCGGCGCCGGAGACTTACATACTTATTTTGAGGATACCTTACTGAATCCCGACTTTCATCGCTGGCCCAATTTGGTAGGCGACCGAATCCTCAAGAGTGCTACTAGTGTGTGGGAAACAATGGCGACGGAGTGGTGTCGCATTTGCCTCACGGAAGATGTTTGCGACAGGATTGTGACCGAAATACAGCAGACCTTGCCGATTGGCGTTTGAACTTAATTTTCGAAAAAATTTGTTGAAAAACAACCCCATTCGTGTATTCAAGCCCGCCTCTAGCGGGCTTTATCGTTTCTTCCGACCCATTCCCGACCTTCTACGAAGCCTTCCCGTGCTTCGAGCTTCCGACATTCAATTTGGCTCCTGCGTGTGACACATTCCACAGGCGAGGTCGATAGCCAACAACAAATCGGTCGAAGGACCGAAACGGGTTGAGCTTCAGCCAAACGACACCGTCAGGCGAGTGCCGCTTCTGGCCGATCTCCGCCCCCCCCAAACCAGCGATGCCACCGCCCCACCATCAACCCACCCCAGCTTCGCCGCCAGCGCCCAAACCGCACCCCTCCCCAAACCCCAAAAATCCCTGTAAAATCACCGGCTCTGCGGGCGTCGTATAATGGCCATTACCCCAGCTTCCCAAGCCCCAACGCGTTAATCAGAACCACTATTTACGCGCGTTCTCACGCCGCTCGTCCTTCCGGCTTCACAAAGAACCACAGTTCATGCGGGGTTCACGGCGATGCCAGTTTCGATGCCAGCGTCGAAAGCAAAAAGCTGCTTGCCGAGGGCATTCGGGAAATGCCGCGCCCCAAAATGGCGACGCGGCGTCACAGTCGAACTAGAAGAGCGATAATTGGTTGGGATACGAGCGCCAGTGCATGCGCACATGCTCGGTGCGGCCAAACCTTACTCGCGTGTACGGCCGCACAAATACACTCTTGGGGTCGGATGCGCGAAGCATATCAATCCTCATAGAGAATCGAAGGCAATAGTTGCCCACAACCCCTTGAGCGTTTAAACTCAAGACGTCTACTCAGACTAGGTTGTAGGTGGTAGAGGGGTGCCTTCACCACCTTGCCGAAGGCCCCGTAGCGTTGGCGCGCTACGGGGCCTTTTATTTTTTACTCGTCCGGTTCCGTGTCGCCCTCGTCGTCGGTAAGTTGAAGATCGATGTATGCCTTGAGTCGCTTTTTGTCAGCCTCAAAAAAAGGGATGGGAATCTCAAGCCATGCTTGCCGATTCTTTGGCAATCGGACCGGAATTCGGACCATCTCGCTGCGGGCTTCTCGAGCCGGCGGCTGCGACTGCTCAAGTTCGCCGGGAGACACCTGCGGAACACCCACCTTTGGCACCGACGGGAGCGAGTAATTGGTCGACTCCCCTCCCACCTCGTCAACTTCTGCTTCTTCTACCATACTAGGGGAATCTTCCGGCCCGTCGTAGTATTTGACGTATTCGACGGATCGACGGAAGAGTGCCACGCAGTTATCTGCGGTCGCCGACGCAAAGCCTTTCTGAATAAGGTCGAATTTTATGGTGGCATCAGACGGAAGACGCGATTCGTACTTCTCCAATAGTTCAGCGAAGACCGGCGGCGTCTGCAGCAGCTTCACCAGAAATTCGCGTTTGACGCGTGGATCAGGGGCAAAGTGATAGGACTCGAAGTCTTTGCTGATGGCAAGGTAGCCTTCTTTGGGACGCTCAACCAACCCGTAGTACCTCAGCGAAGCGAGCGTCTGAGCAGCGCGGCCATTGTTTGAGTCCTTATATCCAAGACCCTGAGCAACCACGTCCGCCGACGTAGGATGCCGCCCTTCTTTTTCGTATAGCTTCGCGGTTCGCTCAATAGCATCATCGAGCGGCATCGAGGGCGCCCGCGGGCTCTTCTTTCGCACACTAACGTCCATCGACCGCCCCTTCCAAAATCGCACAGACCCGATTTTACACATGGCGGAAGTTAACGCAAGAGCCCAGCCTCAATAAACTAACCCCGACACATACTCATTATTTTCACGAAACCCATGCTTAGATGAGATATTTTGAAAAAAACACATAACACATTGATTTTTATGGATATTTTTATACCCCAAAAACTCAAACCGAAATCAGCATATCTAGAAACTTGCGTACATGTCGGGGTCTAGACTACCAAAAAGGCGGTGCCTCTAGGACTCCATCCGGGAGACCATCCAAAAAAAGAAGCCCCAATGGGGCCTCCAAGGTCAAGCAAACCGAACAAGCGCCATCATTTCTTCCCAACTGGCTCATGCTTGTCCTTGATCATTTGGTAGTAAGTACTCGCTCCAGCCTTGGTTAGCTTCACCTCCGCGATGAACTTCTCGATGATGTCCTTCCGAGTCACGTCCTTGACGGTTCGCATCCGCTTGTAGATTTCAGTCGCCAGTTCCATCTTCGTCGGCGTCGCCGGGGCCGCTTTCGTTGCCGTATCGTTCCCAGCGGCGTTCGCAGTCGGGGGGACCGCGCCCGGTTTCTGGTCAGCGGCATCCATCTTGCCCGCCTTCTCGTCCTTGCTCGTTGCACCCTGCTTCTGATCGACCATCATCGCACTCCGTTCGTTGAAAGTGCGTCCAGGGTCCAGCAAATTGCCCTTCAGGACAACGGCACGCGAGCAATCACGACTGCGACCACAGCGAGTTTCGACGAGCAACAGTGACCGTTTTCACGTCAGCCTCCCTCGCCCCTCTCCTATCCCCTTAATCTAACGGGGATTTTGGAGCCAGATCATCAGCTTTCCTAGATTCTGCCATGGGGCCAACTCGCGGTTCAATCCGACAAGTGCGCTCTTTTCAATTTACAAAAACAATCTCAACAGTCGTCGCTTGTCGCCAAGAACGAGCGCCCCAAAAAATAGAAAAACGAACATGTTTTGTTGTTGTTTTGGCGCATCGCGAACTCACGTCCGCGCCCGGGCGCAATTTGACACCCGGCCATGATTCATTGAATAATTCGCCCTGTTGAGGAACACAGACTCAACGTAGTACCGAGGACGCAAGCTCCGATTCCACGCAAGTGGACTATTGGGGTCATGCAAGCTACCGATTGCAAGGTAGACGTCGTTAGTAGCCGCGACTAGCTGATTTCGATCAGTTGCCTGACCTGTATAACCTTGGTTCAAACCTTTGATGTTGCAATTGTTTGAACCAGCTATACAGGAAAGGTAGAGGCTACCTGCCGATCCGTATAGCAAATTTTTTATTTGTTATTAAAGGATCGATATGCAAGAAAACACCACTCTCCACGCTGCCGACCCGGCCCAGCTCTCAGGCTCGGATCACACCTCATCCGTTTCCGCTGCCGTTGCCAAGCGCATCGATGGCCAGCCTCGTCCGCGCAAACAGTACAAGCGCAAGCCTCCAATTCCTGTCTCGGAATATAGCGTTTCATACACGCTTGACCCTGAACACCCCGTTTGGCCGGTTGCCAAGGGAGGTATCGCCGAAGGTGCGCCCTACCCGCTCTCCATCGTCGCCGCGGGCGCGCTTGTGCTGTGCCCCAAACATCGCAATCGGCATGGCGTCGGCAATACCGTCGGCTACGAGGGCGGTTCCGCTGAAGGCATTCTCTGCCCTAGCTGCAAGCACATTTACTACATTGCGCCTCAAGGGCAAGATCAGCCAGCCACATCTTCGTGATATCGACCTCTCCTATCACGAACTTCACTAGCTGAACTGAGTCGGGAGACGGTCTCAACCCACAAGACACTCCCGATTATATATTTTGCATTCCTAAATCAAAGACAATATTTGAATATGAAGCATAACGAATTTTCAACGGAATATATTTCCTCTAACACCGTTGATACGTGCAATGCGGTTAACGGCGAGGCAATCGACAAGTGTATCGATCCCGCAATGCCTCAGTCACCAGGCACAATAAAAATCTCCATCAACTGCCTGGTCAAGAACAAGGCGCGTCCGGGCAGCGCTGATTTCGAAAATTTTGCAGCGGGATTCGAAAACCTCACCCTTTCTCTGCATGAAATCGCTGCTGCCGTTGCAAAAGGCTACAGTTGGTGCGCGCAACACACCAATCGTCGGAATGCCGCGAATTTCGTCTGCACCGATGTCCTCGGCGTCGATCTGGACGAAGGTTGGACTCTTGATTCTCTGCTGGCCCATGATCTCGTGGTGAACCACGGCCTTCTGATCTACGAAACCTATAGTTCTACACCCGAGCGCCCTCGTTATCGGGTTATGTTCCGCAGCCCATACACGATCATCAACGCCGAGGACATGCGCAAGATCCTTCGTGGGCTTGTGCGTTTGCTCGATGCGGACGAGTCATGCGTCGATCCTTGCCGGGGGTACTACGGCAACGAGGGATGTAAGCCATACATCATCGACAAGACGCTGACGGCCGAACACATCGATCACCTTAAGGAACTCGGTGCGACCCAAGGCAGCGATGAGAAACAAGACGGCGGCAATCAGAACGCAAACAACTACGTCCGCTCATCCCTGCATGTCACGGAAGATCAATCGCTGCGCACTCGCGAAGGGAAACAAGCTGTTCTCTCGGCCCTCACGAGCGGAACACCCGTGCATTGCCCGTTCCATACCGATCGGAACGCGAGCGCGTTCGTAACGATGTCAGCCCAAGGCATTCGGGGAGTTCACTGCAGCAAGTGTCAGCAAACGTTCTGGCCGGAAACCATGCGCCGCGGCGACCTCAAGAGTCACGACTTCGAGCAATTCGACCGCGTACTTTTTGCTGGCGAGCTGTCGGACGCCACGCATAGCGTCGTCGTCAAGGAACTGAACACTCAGTATCTTTCGCCTGAGTTGGTCCCCTTTCGTCCGGGAGTGAATTTTATCAAGAGCCCGAAAGGTAGTGGAAAAACCCATCTCCTGCGTCCGTTTGTCCAGCACTGCGCCGATGTGGGGGAATCCGTCCTGCTCGTCTCTCACCGGATCAGCCTGGCCTCGGCCAGCGCGCACGGTCTCGGCATGTTCTGCTATCTGGACAAGTACGATCGTGAAATCGGAGGCGATCGGTATATGGCCTATGCCGTTTGCCTGGACAGCTTGCGTAAAAAACTGAAGCCGGGTGTTCACTCGTTCGATCACGTCATCATCGACGAGTCGGAGCAATTGTTCTCGCACTTCCTGTCTTCGACCCTCAACGGAAAGCGCGAATCGATATTCCACACGCTGAGTTTCTTTGTGCGTCGGGCGACAACCGTCATCGTCTGCGACGCAGATCTCGGTCGCCTGTCCTTCGAGGCAATCAAGTGCTTCCGTGACGGCATGGGAATCAAGGCTTACATCTGGCCCGAGACGAAACCTGAACAGCACGACTAAACGCCCCAATTTTCTCCCATAGGCGCGGTCTCTCGCCTAAAACAATAGATTTAATCTTTTAATTTGTTATGGACAACTACTATTTTTACGTGAACAACTATACGCCAACCGGGCGTTCAATCGAGATCTACCAGTCCAAAAATCATCTGACTAAAGACATGCTAGACACGATGCGCGGCAACGGAGGAAAGCACTACGTCGCCTGTAACTCGAAAGCCGATGCAGAAAACTTCGCCGAGATGATTCGCGTGGAGACTGGATTGCATGTGATGTGCATCACCTCGACCAATTCCCAAGATCCCGAGATCAAGGACTTCATCAACAACATCGTCGATCGCGTCCGCGACTACGATGTGCTCGTCGCCTCCCCCTCTCTCGGCACCGGTATCGACATCACCTTTTCCAAAGATGAGCAGTGGATCGACTGCGTGTGGGGCTACTTCTCCGACAAGATCAACACGCATTTCGATATGGATCAGCAGCTCTGTCGCGTGCGGCATCCCAAGCAGGTCAAGGCGTGGGTCGCCGAATCGAGCCTGCAGTATGAAACCGAGCCTTCCGCCATCAAGCGGGTAATCGTGGATCTCGATGAACTTCCAGCCGCGATTCGGGGATATGGCCCTCACGGGATGCCCGTCATCGATGACGATGATCCCCTGCTGCACGTCTACGCCTACGCGGTTTCCATGCAAAACGCGTCAAAAAACGATCTGCGCGGCAATTTCATCAAGCTCAAAGAGCGCAATGGATGGGAGATCAAGCACGTCGCTCCGCCCAAAGCCGACCGCGGCTCATCGGGGGAATCGGGGGTGAACGTCGCCATGCAGGCAGCAGAAGCACGGAAACGGCTCGAAGAAATGCATGCGAAGGAGATCTGCGATGCGGAACCGCTCACCGAGGAAGAATATAAGGCACTGAACGACGCAATGATGCTAACGTCCGATGAGCAGCTTCGGCGAGATCGTTACGCCATTGAGAAATTCTATGGTCAGGAGATCACCCTGAAACTCGTGCTGATGGATAACCGCGGGCGCTATCGCACTCAGATCAACGCCATGTGCGAACTGCTGGAATCCGAGGCAGTAGCCCTTACTCGGACATACGGCAATGTGAAGGCCCATGCTCTTGATAAGGACATGGCAGCCAAACGGCAAACGGTGCTTAAGGATGTGCTGATGGCATCCGCAATCTACGACGGGAAACGCGCGTTCGACACGTCCCACAAGCTGCATAAGGACAACATGCGGGGCTTCGTGGATTGCTGCCTGGACTACAGGGCGCAGCTCGCTCACTTGTTCGACATGGCTCTGCGCAAAGACATCGAGGACAAGCCGATGTTCCAGTTCAAAGAGTTCCTCGACCTGATTGGTCTCGACACCGCGACGGACGGGAAAAGTGATGCAGGAGGCAAACGCACCCATTTTTACCGGCTCGACCCCAACCTTCTTGAACGCACTATGGGGTTTGCGAAATACCGGCTGAAGACACGGGCTCGTCCCGCCGTTCAGTCGTACATCGGAACCCCATATGTACTGAACGCAGAGGGTGAGAAGGTCTATCTCTCTGTACCCACCTTTGAGGAATGATAGGACTGGGGTGGCGATATGACCGGCGCGGAATTTACGTTCCACACGAGACCCTCGCCCGCCGACAAGTGTCCGGACATTTGGTTTTTGAAGTTGAGAATCTGCGCACTTGTCGGAATTCGTGGATATTTCTACCGCTGGCATGCGCGAAAGCTGTTGTCATACCCGTGCTCAGCCCGGATGGTGTTCCTTATTGATTACTTTTCGTAAGGAACCACATGACGCTCATCCGTCGAAACAACAGCAAGAACTGGTACTACCAGTTCCAGATTCAGGGCAAGAAGTTCTTCGGCTCGACCGGGACACCTAACAAGACAAAGGCCGCTCAGGTCGAACGCGAGATGCGCAACCGCGCACACGCCGAACAATATCTCGGCGAAGCGGAAGTTATCACGCTTGAAGACGCCCTCTCGAAATACACCGACTCCCGTGAGGGCACCGCCTATCATCGCGGCATGCAGCAGATCGCCCGAAAGATGCAGGGCTACAAGTTGCATGCGAGAACGAAGGCCAAGATTCCGTGCTACGGCCTGGACCCGAAGCAGGAGCTGCACACGTTCACGACCCGCGATGTCGATGTCCTCGTCGCGAAGCGCAAGGCCGAGGGTGACAAGCCCGCGACGATCAAGCACGAGATCGGCGTGTTACGTGCTGCCATCAACGAGATGGCGAAGCTCGGCTTCAAAGTCAGTCGTGAAATCGTTTTTCCCGAGCTTAGGACTTCGTATAGGCTTCGATATCTGGATTCTAACGACGAGTCGGCGTTATTGCGCGAACTCGATCCGGAACGGCTTAGAGCGCGTATAAACGCGTCTAAACCGCTAACACCCGAAATGACGCGGAATATGCAGGATAACTACGACATCACGGTTTTCCTGCTCGATACGGGGTGTCGCTACTCGGAGGTCGCGAATATTCCGTGGTCGGCGATCAACATCGACGCCAGCACGATCAGCCTCTATCGGAGCAAGGTTCGGAACGAGGATGTGCTGCACATGACCTCTCGCCTCGAAACGATCCTGCGTCGCCGATGGGAAGAACGCCGAACGGGGCAGCGCTATGTGTTCGAAGATCGCACCGGCAACGAACGCGGCTACAGCACGAAGTCGATCAAGAAGGCGATCGAACGTGCCGGCTTGAATGACGCCGCGCTCGTCAGAGAGCGCGGTGGGCGCGTTACGTTGCACACGCTCCGACACACGTTTGCGAGCAAGCTGGTCAAGGCCGGTGTCAGCCTGTATGAGGTATCGGTGTTGCTCGGCCACAGCGATCCGAAGATGACGCAGCGGTATGCTCACCTGAGCCCGAACGATGCAAGTCGCAAGGCTGTAAAAGTCATCGACTCGCTGCTGCTTAACCTCGCATGAAATCAGGGCGTACCGCGATTTGGGGACACCTGAAAATAGTACACTTTCCAGCTGTTATTAAAGGCGTACAGAATCGGCATTGTGGACAGGGCAATCGCTTCCGCCCTGTTCACATCAAGCGAGATGACTCCGAATCACATCACTAAGCCGTTGCGCCTGACGCTTCCGGTCGGCTGGATCGACGAACCAGTACTGATAACGGCCAAGCGTATTATTTTCAACCACCGCCTTCACAACGAGTTCGATACAAAATTTCCCATCGTCACGCTTGCCCATGCGACCGAACAATGCATCCTCGCCGTTCTTCGCAATGGCAATCAGGTATCCGTCCTCTTCAAGAACGAACTCCCATATACGGTTGAGAGTATCGACCGACATGACGCCTAGCCGCCCCTCAATTTTCGGCCAAGTGTTCCCTTCGTATAGACTTTCAAACCCCATATCGCCGCCTTCCCCTTTCCAGTAAGTCGAAGCTCTCAAGCGGAGAATCAACACTCCATATCTGCCACAAATATCTAAACAAGCCGACAGGGACGCAGGTAGGTTCTCGAGAACAAGAACCTATCTCCCCTATCGTCAGCAGGCTTCTTTCGTTGGGGTTTAAATTTTACGTCCGACTAGTACAAATCAATATGGACGATTCTCCTGATAATCAGCTCTAGAAGGTCGGAAGCTTCCGATAAAAACCTAACACTAGTATGAGCGACGCGACTATACAGGGAATCATCTCCCAATCGCGCCACCATCCCAAGTAATCCAGCGTCCCACCCAATGTGAAGAGAAAGACTGCACCATAGAATCCACCCTTAACTATAAATTCCGCTAAGTCGTCAAATCCTCTGGAACTCGACAGTTGCATCGCGTTCGGAACATACTCTCGGCAGTGCGGACAATATTCTGCTTCGTCATGCATTTTTTTGTAGCAATGTGGGCAATCAGTGAGCATATGAGAAACGTTCCTTTAAGAAGGTCTGTGACGCGATCTATCCAATCAACGTCGCGCGCTAAACATCCGGTATTTGCCCGCTAAACATGTCGGTCATCGCTCAGTAGCTTCTCTGGGGACCGTCGCCTGACGGCCTGTCTCCAATGCACACCACACGAAGATGATCCCTGATGTCAGGTCTACGGGGCACAGGGCGGTCCATCATCATCGCCATTGTGTCATTGCCGTCCGTCCCGATTAACACGGCATCGTATGGCGCTTTGTTACCCAAGAAAGCGGAGTCAATGAATTCGTCCAAGAACGCTATCTTCATCACTCCATTTTCTATTTTTAACTTGAACCTTCCTTTCACAGCTGCCGTATTTCGATATCCAGTGCGCGGATCCGGAATTGAATTCGAACGGACGTAATATCCATCATCACGGAAACTGTAGTAAGCATGCTCGTCCGTCACCTTTTCATTGACGGCTTCCCTACATTGAAAACTTCTCGACCCTCCAAGATGAGGACCCACCAGAAAATCTAACGTCTGGTCAATAGGAGTTTTCGCCATAGATGTATGAGAGATAGCCATTGCAACTACGCCCACACCAATACTGGAGAGAATTAGTTTAAACTTATTCATCAAAATCCCAAAAAATGCGTTTGCTTATTTTTTTGAAATACCGACTTCTGCTTCCATCTGCCGAATGCGTGCCTCGATAGTAGGGTTGCTATCTGGCGTGATTTTGTAATTTTCCGGCCAACTTGTCGTTACACTGCACAGCCGCATGCTTGTTTCTGGTCGATAATTTTTTGGACTGTCGGCATTCTGGATATACCAAGCATCCTCCGCGCACCCCTGCTCTAGGCGCTCCGCAGTCTTGAATTGCCTGTTCTTCGCAAGCGTGTAGATCGCCTGATGCATTTCGAACGGAATGCTGCGCCGGATTTCCTGAGCCCTCTGCGCATTCCCGTTCGATTCGATCCTGTTCGCTGTCGCGCCCATACATTGCATCTTCAACTGAAGGTATTGCTTGCAACTCGGGCCCAGTTCATCGGCCCTGCAAGATCCAGCGGTCAACGTGATCGCTGTAATAGCAGCAGCGGCAATACGCCCTACGCCTGCGATACAGATACTCGTCATCTTTTTGGCCCCGTTTGCTCGCCCGTCATCGCCCTGTCATCTAGCCAGTTCGGTAAATGACTGTTCAAATTGTTACTTATAGTGCGTGCTACTATAGAGCGTGGATTCATAGAGGTCAAATCCATACCCTTCATTGGTTGTTTTTGGACGCCAATGATGGATTACGACCCGCTAGAATTGTTCGGAAAACGAGTAGTGGAACTGCGGAAGGCGAAGGGCTGGTCGCAGGAAGTACTTGCCCTTGAGTCGGGCCTCGCAAGGTCGTATGTCGGCGGTATTGAGCGCGGCAAGCGGAACCTCGCGCTCTACAACATCTGCGTGCTTGCGGAAACGTTGGGCGTCGCTCCGAGCGCGATGCTGGAGTTCAGAGCGGATGAATAACTGGTGCAGTTGCCCCTCGTGCTCATAGCCGGGAGGGAAGTCGTTGGGCTTGGCCTTGGTATCATTATCGAAGCCAACACCAGACCACATGCGCTATGCCTATTCCAGATTATCAGTCCCTCCTGTTGCCGGTCCTGCGCATGACCGCAGACGGACGAGAACATCGGTTTCGGGACATGATCGAAGCCCTCGCCAACCAACTCCAGCTGACAGACGAGGAGCGCAATACCCTCCTCCCGAGCGGCACCACTCCCGTTTTCGGCAATCGGGTTGGCTGGGCTCGCACCTACTTGAAGCAGGCTGGTCTACTCGAGACGAATCTTCAACGCCACCCCTCAAGATCCAGACCGGGGACGAGTGATGGGGCCACAGGCAGCTCACAAATCCCGCTGACGCGCCAGCATTAACATAAACCAAACAGTCTGCACAATTCCCGGTGCAGCTCAATCCTGATCCGTCGGCTCGACCCGACAACGAGGGTTGCCGGACATTCGCGATCCGCTCATTTCGATTTTCTCAAGCGGGCTTCTGGGAGATTACGCCGTACCAACCAAGGCCCTGATAAGTCTCGTAGCCTGGCGTTGCTGCGAACGCTACCATTGCACCGTCTACGCCATGGTAGAACCCCGACGACTGCCCGCCGGTTAACAATGGGAAACGGTCGCTCAAAATTCCGGCTCCGTCCGAAGCAGCGATCACCCGAAAGGACGAGTCCACGATCATGCAACGCGAGCGTCCCCACTCCTGCTCGCTTAGGCGAACGCCTTTCACCACCGCCTCGGCCTGCGGAGCCCAATCGAAAAAAATGACTAGCGCGCCGAGCACCCGACCGTTGACCGCGCCGCCCTCGCGAATCGCCGTTGAATAGGTCGCGACCTGTGCGTTGCGCAGCAGCGCGAAGGTCTGGACATCCGAGGCAACATAGTGCGAGCCTGAAGCGGTCTTCATAGCGGACTTGTACCACTCGGCGCCCGCCACGTTCTGCCCCCGCACCGCATAGGTCGTGTGACGGCCGTTGGCCACGACCACGCCGTCCGCATCGACTACCCAAAGGTCGCGATAAACCGTGTAGCTATCCAGTATGACTTTAAGACGACTGCACGCATGCTCGGCTGCCGCTGCTGTCCCATTCACGAGACATCCGACCACTGCGGAATCTGTTGCCCACCACCGCACGTCGCACGAGCGTTCATACAGGTTGCGATCAACGATATCGATCATATTCAGGGCGAGGTCTGTATAGCGCTGACCATCTTGAGAACGCATCCGCTCGATCATGCTGTCGCCAAGCTCTGTAAGCTTCGATAGAGAGCCTGCGAGCTCTTTATTAAGACCAGTCGTAATATCGGAGATGCGTGTCGATACGTGCTTTACCTGGTTAGCCACAACAGCAAAGCCTTTACCCGCATCGCCGGCACGGGCAGCTTCGATCAACGCATTCAATGCAAGGAAGGTAGTCTCGCGGTTGATATCGTTGATGTCGCCAATTTTGCCGAATGCGAGGCGCTTGACCTCATGCGTCAGATCGACGATTGCTTGCGGATTGGACATCAGATTCCCCATAAGGTCGACATGTTCTACAAGCCATTAATGCAAATATCGAGCCCGTTTATGTAAGTACATAACATGGCCGCGCAAACGTTTGACCGGAGCCAGCGGCAAATTTGTCACCTGCATGCCTGTCAGCACGCACCAACCGTGGTCGAGGCCGCACGGATTTGGGGAATCCTAGGGCGAATCCAGCGCTCGGCTCGGTGGGGTCTGTCTAGACGGCAATGGCCTCATTGGATCGGGTGATTCATTTGACTCGCGGCCCTTCGGGGCCGCCTCTTGCTCTGCCTTGAACTCGACTGAGGCTATATCATGCAGGCTAATACCTCGCGTTCCCGTGCGTATTGTCACTAGCAATAACCTGGCCGATTGCCGACGGTCAGCGCCAGCGATGCCACCGCTCCACCGAGCGGCAATGCCAGTTTCGCTGCCAGCGTCCAAACCCCGCCACTCCCCAAACCCCCAAAATCCCTGTAAAATCACCGGCTCTGCGGGCGTCGTATAATGGTCATTACCCCAGCTTCCCAAGCTGGAGACGTGGGTTCGATTCCCATCGCCCGCTCCACGTCGGCTCCTGTGCGGTTGGTCGGCGCCGTTCATGATTTCGCAGCGCATTCATAGCCTTGGCCGGCAGCCTGCTTCGCGACTCAGCGTCGTCAATCGCCGAAGCGCCGAACGCGCCGTCGGTAGCGTTCAGCGGCTTTCCCGGCGCACGCCCGACGACCTGAATTCCACCGTTGCCCTACCATGTAGTCCGGCGCGCATCGGTTTCCCCGCCAGCGCCGATCCGACAATCCGCCGATCCGCCTTTCGCAAGCCCCCACGCCAGACGACTCGCCGCGCCTGTGGGCGCAGTCAACGATGGAACAATTCTTCATGTCCCGCCCGAGCGCCATTGCGTTGATCGTGAGATCGCGCAAGACGCTTCTTGCCGATGCCAGCGAGCGCCTGCCCGCCGACGCCACGCGTCTGCACAGCGCCGCCGACGCGCTCGCAAGCCTGCTGCTCGACGTCCGCGCGGGGCGCATCAACGCGTTCGAATTGACCGAGCCGACGCCCATGCGCGTCGTGATTTCCGCCGATTGATGCGCAACCGATACGGTATTGCTGCGCGACCGATCCCCGTCATTCGCTCCGAAACGCGCCGTCGCGCCGAAAAGCGCCTTTCGGAGCGCTGATATAATGCGCGTCGAATTTGGCGCTGCTGCCGCTCGCCGCGAGCGAACGCCGTCACGCGAGACGCGGCAAGGCGATTGAAGCAGCGGCTCGCGCATCGCCCGGCGCAAACGCCGCCGCGCCAGCTCCAGCGATCCCGGCGACCCAAACCGCCCGCGCTCCAGACCACAGCACGCTCCGTTACCGAAAGCCGCGAAAATCCGCTGCTCTCATCACCCGTTCGCGAAGATGAATCACGATCCCAACGACGCAGTCCAGCCCGACTGCCCGCCGTCCGACGCTCCCAACGCCGCCGACGAAACGCCCGCCGAAACCCGCGGCGAAGCCGGCCCCGAAGCGCTGCACCATCGCCGCATCCGCAGTTTCGTGACGCGCGCTGGCCGCGTGTCCACCGGCCAGCGCCGCGCGCTCGACGATCTCGGCCCGCGCTTCGTCGTGCCCTATTCGCCCGAAGCCGCCGACTGGAACGCGGTGTTCGGCCGCGAGGCGCCGCGCGTGCTGGAGATCGGGTTCGGCATGGGCGCAAGCGCGGCCGAAATCGCCGCGTTGCGCCCGCAGGACGACTTTCTCGGCGTCGAAGTGCACGAGCCGGGCGTGGGCGCGCTGCTTAAGCTGATCGGCGAGCACGAACTCACGAACATCCGCATCGTCCAGCACGACGCCGTGGAAGTGCTCGAGCACATGATCGCGCCCGCGAGCCTCGACGGCGTACACATCTTTTTCCCCGATCCGTGGCACAAGGCGCGCCATCACAAGCGCCGCCTGATTCAGCCGAAGTTCGTCGCGCAACTCGTCGCGCGCATGAAACCGGGCGCGTATCTGCATTGCGCGACCGACTGGCAGAACTACGCGGAGCAGATGCTCGAAGTGCTGAGCGCCGAACCCGCGCTGGAAAACACCGCCCCCGGCTACGCGCCGCGCCCCGACTATCGTCCGGTGACGAAGTTCGAGCGCCGCGGCTTGCGTCTCGGTCACGGCGTGTGGGATCTCGTGTTCCGCCGCCGCGCCGGTTGACGCCGTGCGCCACATCCGCCGCACGCACACATGAAAAAAGGGCGCCGACAGTCGGCGCCTTTTCGCTTTAACCGGACTCAAACCGGATTTCGAACCGCACTTCAAACCGCGCCCGAATCGGCGCTTCACTCCTCCCAGCCGATTCCGCCGTTGTAGCCGAGCAGCAAGATCACGAGCCCGAACGCGATGCGATACCACGCGAACGCCGTGAAATCGTGCGAGGCGACAAAGCGCAGCAGCCAGCGCACGCAGGCGAACGCGCTCACGAACGCCGCCACGAAACCCACGCCGAACAAGCCGAGCCAGTCGGCCGAAAGCGCATGCCACGTCTTGTGCAGCTCGTAGACGGTCGCGCCGAAAATCACGGGAATCGCCAGAAAGAACGAGAACTCGGTGGCCACGCGCCGCTCGATGCCGAACAGCATCGCGCCGATGATCGTCGAGCCCGAGCGCGACATGCCCGGAATCAGCGCGCAACACTGCGCGAAACCGACCTTGAGCGCGTCGAGCGGCGTGATCTCGTCGAGCGAATTCACGCGCGCGCGCGAAGGCGGCAAAGCCTGCGGCTGCACCTGCACGAGCGACGCCGCGTGAGCCTTGGCGCCGCCGCGCAAACGCCCTTCGACCCACAGAATGACGAGGCCGCCCACGACCAGCGCGAGCGCCACGGGCACGGGCGCGAACAGCACCGACTTGATCGCCTTCTCGAACAGCAGGCCGAGCACGACGGCCGGGATGGTGGCGACGATCACGTTGAGCGCGAACCGCCGCGCGTCGGCACGCGCGGGCAAACCGCTCACGACGTCGCCGATCTTGCGGCGGAACTCCCAGCAGACCGCGAGGATCGCGCCGAACTGGATCACCACGTCGAAGGTCTTGGCGTACTCGCCGTTGAACTTGAGCACGCTGCCCGCGATGATCAGGTGCCCCGTGCTCGACACCGGCAAAAACTCCGTGAGCCCTTCCACGATGCCCAGAATCAGCGCCTTGCAGGTCAAAATCCAGTCCATCCCTTTTCCTTTTCTTCGTGAGGACGCACGCCGGAAGCCGCGACGCGCGTCGGCGCGCCGCCGCTCGCCTATTTCTCGACGATCTGCACGCGTATGCCGTTTGTAAGGATAGTGATTGTACCGGGTTCGTAATTCACGCCGGCAAATTGAAGCTGTTCCGGCTTGAAGGTGTAGACGGGGTAGTCGTTGAGCAATTGCGTGGCGACGAGCGCGGCCACGGCGTTGACCTGCGCCGCGTAGGCGGCGGCATTGCCGGCCATGTCCACGCCGTCGACGGAAGGCGAGCGCAGCACGACGGCGCGACGCTGGGCGTCGTAGGCAAGTTCGCTCGACATCGTGAAGGCGCCGTTCACGGGTTCCTGCGCCAGCGGACTTTCGAGGTGTACGTCGAGACGCACGGCTACGCGATTGCGATCGGGCAGCAGCGTCACGACGGGATTCGCGAGCGAAACGTCGAAAATCTGCTGCATCGAGCGGTGATAGGGGAACTTGCGCTGCACGGCCTCCTGCACCTGCTGCTGCGAGAACGTGTAGTGGTCGGGAATGAACGGGAAAATCCCCGTCGCACACGCGCCGAGCGACATCGCCGCGCTCGCCGCGGCGCACGCGGAGAGCAGGAAGGCGCGCCGGGATACGCGCGTTGCGGTGTGGATCATGCGGAATCTCCTCGATTGAATGGGCGCACACGCCGGATCGCGGTCACGCGCAGCCGACATTCTGGCCGAATGCGCGGGCGCATTGCAGGACTCGCGGCACGCCGGCCGCGATCAGGACGCGGGCCGGGTCGCGGCTTCGAGGCGCGTGAGCCACGCGAAGGCCGCGTCGCGCGACTCGCCGCACATCTCGGCTTGCGGTTGCAGACCGGAGCAACACGCGGGCCGCAGCGGCGAACCGAAGATCCGGCAGCGCAGATCGTCGTCGAGCTGCACGCAGCGCACGCCGGCCGGCTTGCCGCCGGGCATGCCCGGAATCGGACTGGAAATGGACGGCGCGATGCAGCACGCGCCGCAGCCGGGGCGACAGGCGTGCGCGTGGACATCGGCGGAAACAACGGCATTCACAACGGCTTTCCTAAAAACGCGCGGCGATTCTGACAAAACGTGTCGATGCGCGACGACGGGTTCGGCATGCGAGACGAGCGCGCCGGGAGCCGTATTGTGCCACCGGCGCGTCTGCGACCTTTTTACGCAATCGCGGTTTCCGACTCGCTCTTACACTGATTGCCACAGGCGCTGCAAGAAATCCCCCACGCGCGCCGCCCATCTTCAAGAGTCCCGCATGAGCGACGCCGACCTGCTCTTTCGCCCCGATCTGCTCGCCAAATATGGCGCCAACGGCCCGCGCTACACGTCGTATCCCACCGCGCTGCAATTTCGCGACGACTTCGACCTAGCCGATTACCGGCGCGCCGCCGCCGATCCGGGCGCGAGCGACACCGACCTCTCGCTCTACTTTCACGTGCCGTTTTGCGACACGGTCTGCTTTTATTGCGGCTGCAACAAGATCGCGACAAAAAACCGCGCCCGCGCGAAGCCGTATCTCGACCAGATGATCCGCGAGCTGGATCTCCAGGCCGCGCTGTTCGACACCCGGCGTCCGGTTTCGCAGTTGCATTGGGGCGGCGGCACGCCCACGTTCCTCTCGCTCGACGAAATGAGCGCGCTCATGAGCGCGACGCGCGAGCGCTTCACGCTGCGCCCCGACGACGAAGGCGAGTATTCGATCGAGATCGATCCGCGCGAGGCGTCGGCGCTGACCATCGCGCACCTGCGCAGCCTCGGCTTCAACCGGCTGAGCCTCGGCGTGCAGGACTTCGATCCGGTGGTTCAGAAGGCGATCAACCGCGTCCAGCCGCTCGAACTCACCGTCGACGTCATGAACGCCGCGCGCGCGAACGGCTTCGAGTCGATCAGCGTCGATTTGATCTACGGCTTGCCGCACCAGAACGTGAAAAGCTTCCGGCGCACGCTCGACACGATGCTGCTGCTCGCGCCCGAGCGCATTTCCGTGTTCGGCTACGCGCACATGCCGAAACTGTTCAAGATGCAGCGCCAAATGGACGAAGCCGCGTTGCCGACGCCGGCCGCGCGCCTCGCGCTGCTGCAACTCGTGATCGAGCAACTGACCGACGCGGGCTACGTGTACATCGGCATGGATCACTTCGCGCTGCCCACCGACGAACTCGCGCGCGCGCAGGCGACGCGCACGCTGCATCGCAATTTCCAGGGTTACAGCACGCGCGCCGATTGCGATTTGATCGGCTTCGGCGCCTCGTCGATCGGCAAGGTCGGCGACGTCTACGCGCAGAACGCGAAAGACCTGCCCGGCTATGGCGCGGCGATCGGCGAAGGACGGCTCGCGATCGCGCGCGGCGTGCGCCTCACCGCCGACGACCGTCTGCGCCGCGACATCATCACCGAGCTGATGTGCAATCTGGAACTGCGTTACGACGAATTCGAAGCGGCCTACGGCGTGCGCTTCCCGGCGGCATTCGCGGACGAACTCGCGCGCCTCGCCGGATTCGAGCGCGACGGCCTCGTGGCGCGCGGCGCGGACCGATTGGAGGTGCTGCCGGCCGGGCGCCTGTTCGTGCGCAACATTGCGATGGTGTTCGACCGGTATCTGGGCGTGCAGCGGCCCGAGCGGTTTTCGCGGACGATTTGAGAGTCTGGCCGCGCGCCGGGTTCGTCGCTGCAAGTGTGTTGCCGAGCGTGGCAATTTGCGTCATAATTGCCGGCTACCTGCCTCGGTGGTGAAATTGGTAGACGCGCCGGACTCAAAATCCGGTTCCGAAAGGAGTGCCGGTTCGATTCCGGCCCGAGGCACCAGATACCTTCCAAACGTCCACCACGTTTGACCAGAAAACCCCGCCAGATATAGTCTCGCGGGGTTTTTTTATTGCAAACCACTCCCAAGTTTCACCCGCATCAACAACCCTCAAGCGGGGGTTCTTTCGGGGTTGTTCACCACCGGTGCGAACTGGCGACAAAAAAGACCGACGAAAACACTCCCGCGATCACCACTCGGTGCACCCCATGGCATTTACCGCAGGCGGCAAGTTGCTCAGAAAAATGTCCTTCGGCGCCAATTCGTCTTCGCCGTCTGTCATAGTCGCATCTCTGATTTTCGGGAGTGGCCTCGCTGCCTTTACCGGTACTCGGCAATCTCGACCGTGCCGCGCACGCTCAACGCCCGAGTTCAACGATGGAGTCAATCAGCTCGGCGCCGCCTTCGATATCCTCATGGCCGACGAAACGCGAGACCTCCATGTGCCCGTCCCGGAATACATCGATCTCTATCCGCTGCCCCACGACCGTAATAGCCACGAGAACACTATCCGACCGGTGCCGCGCAAGGGTGTAGTGGATGTTCTGCGCGTCGAGCTTGTCGAGCAGGGTAAACAGCGTGTGGTTCATGCCTTGGCTCCTATTTTTTGAAGCGGCCATCATTAAGTAGTTTGAGCGCCTTCCGAGCGTCTTTGATACCGTCCTGAGCATCGCCCTGGATATCGTCGAGCGTCGAATTCAGATATTGCCCCGGAAATTCGCGCAACACTGAGCCTTTGCACTCGGACGAGATGATGTCGCACGCGTACATGCTCCCGCGATCGTTGGCCGCTAGCCCGACAGCATCCCCGCCCAAAGCATCGGGCGTGTATTCGAATGCCTGCGCGTCGCCGAGCGGCGTAGAGGCGTCGCTCGTGGCGTCACTGAACATCGCACCGTCTCCGCCCGCATCATCACCATCGCCTGAATCGTCACCACCGAGCACGGCCCCGGCCGCCACCACCACGCCAAGCAAGTCGTCGCCGTTGCTCTCCAGGGCAGCGGCTGCACGCCTTGCAGCGTTCACGGCCTGTATAGCTTCGATGCGCTCGACCATCGCGTTGTACTTTTCGATGTAGGCCGTCGCGCCGTCGGCATCGAGGCCCATCGATTCCATCATCGACTGGCGAAAAGTCTTCGCGCGCGGCGTACTGGCGACCGCTCCACCTCCGCCGCTTCGATATGTTTCGCTCCAGGCTTGCGGTGCGTAGCGCTTCGATACGCCGACACTGCCGCGCCAGTCGCGATCAATGGCGGGGACGATCAGGCCATCGCGCACCGCTTCGCACAGAATGCGCGTGATGTCTTCGCCGTCGGTCGGCGTGTGCCATCGCCCACGTACATGCTTGCCGATGAAGCCCGCGTAGGCGCTGAAATCGACAGAGGCACGCGACGCTTTCCGGCCAATGCTAACCCGGAATAACTGGTCGAAATCCCGCCTGTCCTGGGCCATCTGTTCTTCGCGCGCCTTGCGCGCTTTTTGGCTCTCCTCGTAAGAGAGCCGCCAGCCACGGTCTACGTCTTCGATATCGTGAGCGGGCACTAATGCGCATTGCCAGCCGCCCTTCAGCGGCACATAGAGCGCGTTATACGAATTGCCCCATTCGGGTAACGACATGTCACCTCCACCTGGTTGTGGCGTGTTTACTAGCACGTCACCAAGCGGCCGACCTTGCGCTATCTGGACTGTCGCATCGGTTGATGCGATGTGCATGACCTGTGGGCTGTCGCCCGCACTGCTGCCGATTACAACGCCGCCTGCAATATTGAAAGCGCGATCGCGGCGATGTTGGGGATTGTTCAGGTTGACAGCCGGAACATATTCACCGTCTTGCGCTTGCGACGTGGACAGCAAACCACACAGCGAACGATACCCGGGGGTTGCTTTTAAGTTTTCTCAAGCCAGAAAATTGCAGAACCCTTGCCCGGCAAGCTATTGCCAGCACTGTTCCATTCCGACCCGACACAAAAAAATCCCGGCAAAAAACCCATCCCTAACCCGATGGGCTTTTTGCTTTTCAGCGCAAATTCGTCTGCGCCAACTCCACCACCTCGTCCCCGCGCCCGCTCAGCACCGCGCGCAGCATATAAAGGCTGAAGCCCTTCGCCTGCGCCCATTGCAGCTTCGGCGGCATCGCGAGTTCATGCTTCGTCGTGACCACGTCCACCAGCGCCGGCCCAGGATGCGCGAACGCCGCGCGCAACGCGTCGTCGAGCGCCTCCGACGTCTCCACGCGCACGCTGAACAAGCCCGCGCCCTTCGCGATATCGGCGAAATTCGTAGCCGCGAGATCGGTGCCCGTTTCCACGTAGCCGCCTGCCTTCATCTCCATCGCGACAAAGCCGAGCGAGCCATTATTCAGGACTACGATCTTGATCGGCAGGTCGAGCTGGCGCGCCGTGAGAATGTCGCCGAGCAGCATCGACAAGCCGCCGTCGCCCGAAAGCGACACCACCTGCCGGCCGGCGTGCGCGGCCTGCGCGCCCAGCGCCTGCGGCATCGCGTTCGCCATCGAACCGTGGTTGAACGAGCCGTGCAGGCGGCGCCGGCCGTTCATCGTCAGATAGCGCGCGGCCCACAGCGTGGGCGTGCCCACGTCCACCGCGAAGATCGCGTCGTCGTCGGCGAGTTCGTTCAGACGCGCCACCACGTATTGCGGATGCAACGGCTTGCCCGCGGCGGCCGGGCGCGCGAGTTCGTCCAGTCCCTTGCGCGCATTCGCGTAATGCTCGCGCGCGCGCTCGAGAAAGCGCCGCCCGGTCTTGCGCGTGAGCTTGGGCGTGAGCGCGCGCAGCGTTTCGCGCACGTCGCCGATCAGCCCGAGCGAGAGCGGCGCGCGCTTGCCGAGCGCGGCGGCGTCGCGGTCGATCTGCACGATGTTCACGTTCTGCGGATAAAAGTTGCGATACGGAAAGTCGGTGCCGAGCATCACGAGCGTGTCGCACGACATCATCGCGTGATAGCCCGAGCTGAAGCCGATCAAACCGGTCATGCCCACGTCGAACGGGTTATCCCATTCGACATATTGCTTGCCGCGCAGCGCATGCACGGTCGGCGCGCCGAGCGCGTCCGCGAGCGCCACTACTTCGTCGTGGGCGCTCTTGCAGCCGCTGCCGCACAGGAGCGTCACCGCTTCCGAGCGATTGAGCAGTTCCGCGAGCCGGTCGATGTCCGCCGACGAAGGCAGCGTGGCCGGGCGCGCGGCCTGCGCCCACGTCGCGTCCTCGTCGGGCGCGTCGAGCAGCGCGACGTCGCCGGGCAGCACGATCACGGCCACGCCCCGCTGGTCGATCGCCGTGCGCAGCGCCGTGTCGAGCACGCGCGGAAACTGCGCGGGGTTCGTTACCAGTTCGACGTAATGGCTGCATTCGCGAAAGAGTTCGGTCGGATGCGTTTCCTGGAAATAACCGAGGCCGATTTCCGTCGACGGAATGTGCGCCGCGATCGCGAGCACCGGCGAGCGGTTGCGATGCGCGTCGTAGAGTCCGTTGATGAGATGCAGATTGCCGGGGCCGCAACTGCCCGCGCACACGGCCAGCCGGCCCGTCGCCGCCGCTTCGGCGCCCGCCGCGAACGCCGCGACTTCCTCGTGGCGCGTGTGCATCCAGCGGATCGTGCCGAGCTTGCGCAAGCTTGCCGAAAGGCCGTTGAGGCTGTCGCCCGTCACGCCCCAGATACGCTCGATGCCGACTGCCTCGAGCGTTTTCGCCAAATGATCCGCGATCGTCTTCGCCATGCTGTTCTCCACGTGAACGGTCAGGCGCAGCGCGCGCGGGCGGCTTCGCGGCCGTGGCGCTGCGCGCAAGGGAATGGGAAGGAACACCGGCTGGCGCGTTGCGTGCCGCGCGTTGCGTGCCGCGCGTTGCGTGCCGCGCGTGCGCCGCCGTGAGCGGGGTTTCGCCGATGCCTCGCGATACGTTACGCCATCCGCGCGAAATACGCGGTCTGACCGTGCGCGGGTGAAAGGCGCCTGAAAAGAGAAGCGCGGGCCGGGCGGCGGCCGCGCGACCGCTAGAATACGGCCTTCACTCCGTCGCCACGTAGCGGTCGCGACGTAGCGGCCCCACGTGGCCGCCCTGGAGTTCACACGCCGTTTTGCGTTTGTCATGAATCTCGAAAGCCTTCTCTTCAGCCAGGGTTTCGGCACGCGCCGCCAATGCCGCGGGCTCGTCGCCGACGCTCGAGTCGCCGTTGCGGGCGCAATCTGCACCGACCCGCTCGCCGACTTCGACACCGCCGGTCTCGTTTTCAGCGTCGACGGCGTTGCATGGCCGTTTCACGAGCGCGCCTACATCGCGCTCAACAAGCCCGCGGGCTACGAGTGCTCGCGCGATCCGCAGCATCACCTGAGCGTGTTTCATCTGCTGCCGCCGCAGTTCGGCGAGCGCAACGTGCAGTGCGTCGGCCGGCTCGACCAGGACACCACCGGCCTGCTGCTGCTTTCCGACGACGGCCAGTTCGTCCACGCCTTCACCTCGCCCAAACGCAAGGTGCCGAAGGTCTATCTCGCGACCACGCGTCATCCCATCGACGAAACGCAGTTGAACGCGCTGCGCGACGGCGTTCTGCTGCACGGCGAGCGCGCACCGAGCGCCGCCGTCGCGGCCCTGGCGCGTGGCACGCACGAACTCGAACTCACGGTGCTCGAAGGCAAGTACCACCAGGTCAAGCGGATGGTGGCGGCGGCGGGCAACCGCGTGGAAGCGCTGCACCGCGAGCGCATCGGCGGCTACGCGCTGCCGGCTTCGCTCGCGCCGGGTCAGTGGCAATGGCTCGACCGCGCCGCCCTCGACGCGCTGTGCAACAACGGGTAAACCACGGCCGCGCGCGCCAATGCCGGCCCCTGCGTGCGTTGCCGCACCGGGGATTGCCAACTGCCCCTATTTTCGCGGCGGTGCAGCATGCCCTTCCTGACACGCCGCCCTATACTTGGTTAAACAACGATTACAAGTAGCAAGGAGGGGCATCATGGGCATCCACGGCACATTCCAGTTCTCATACGTGTTGATGGCATTCGTGGCGCTTGGGGCGATTCTGATCGGCGGGCTGCTGGCGTCGATGCATCTGCGGCATCAATACCACCCGAACCTGATCGGCGCGCTCATCGGCGCGCTGCTGTGCTTTCTCCTGATCGAGGCGCTGCCGGCCATCACGTGAACGGCTCGCCTTGCGCCGCGCCGCCGCGCCTGCTGTTTCACGAACGCGGCGGCAGCGTGCGCAGGAACGTGTCGACATCCGGATAACGCAGGCGCGCGCGCAGCTCGCGCTTCAAGCGCGTATTCGCGAGACGGCGGGACTCGCGCATGAACGAAAGCAGCACGGGGTCGAGCGCACGCTCGGCTTGCGCGCGGCTCACGCGCGGCGCGCGCGCCATGCCGAACGCATCGGCCACGCGGTCGAAATAGTCGCCCATCCTGAGTTCGCTGTCGTCGGCCGCGTGGATCGTGCGCGCCGGGCGGCCGTGCGTGGCCATGCGCAGCAGGATGGCGGCGAGATCGTCGGCGTGGATGTGGCTCGTGTAGACGTCGTCGGCTTCGACGAGCGCGGGCGTGCCCTTTTCCAGCCGCGCGAGCGGCAGGCGGTTGGCCGCATAGATGCCAGGAATGCGCGCGATGGTGGCCGAAAGCGCGCCGCGCGCGGTGGCCCGGCGCAATTGCCGCTCGGCCGACACGCGCCGGATCGCGCGCGCGTTCGCGGGCTGCACGGTGCGTGTTTCGTCGATGCGCGCGCCGCCGCAATCGCCATAAACGCCCGTCGTGCTGGCGTAGACAAGCCGCTTGCCAGGCTCTGGGGCGCGACGGGAGCGCCGGGTGCGCTCGGGTACAATAGTCGGCTTTAAAGCGGCCGAAGCGGCGAGCCGGGGAGTGCGGAAAGCGCGAGAAGCGCCGAACGCGGTGCGCGTCATGCCCGCCAGCGCGGGTCGCGCGCGCGAACGGCGGCGTGCGCAAAGCGCGGCGATCAGGCGGCGCGTGCGCCCATCCTCGTCGCCGGTTTTCTGCGGCGGCGCGAGGTGCAGCACGACGTTCGCAAGACCGGCGAGCCGCGCGAGACTCGCGCGCGCGTCGAGGTCGCCCGCGACGGGCACGGCGCCCGCCTCGCGCAGTTCGGCGGCGCGTTCGGCGCGGCGCGTCAGCGCGAAAACGCGCGCGCGGTCCGCCCGCCCGTGCAACCGGTCGATGCAGCGCAGGCCGACGTCGCCGGCGCCCACTATCAGGATGCGCGCTCGGCGCAGGTTTCTCATGGCGATCATGGTCAACCATTTTAGCCGCCGGAACCCGCAAGGCGCCGTCCGCGCCGGCAACGCGAGCGCACCGGCGCGCGGTCCTTTCAACCTTTCGAATTTGAGACTTTCGCTTTCCCCGACATGGCTTTCAACGTAACGCTCAAGCAAAGCGGCCGCCAGTTCCAGGTCGAGCCCGACGAATTCATCCTCAACGCGGCCCTGCGCCAGGGCATCGGCCTGCCGTACGGCTGCAAGAACGGCGCGTGCGGATCGTGCAAGGGCACGGTCTGCGGCGGCGAGGTCGAGCAGCGCGCGCACGCGGCCTCGGCGCTTTCGAACGACGAGAAAACGCGCGGCATGGCGCTGTTCTGCTGCGCGACGGCGCAAACCGACATCGAAATCGACATTCGCGAAATCGCGGGCGTCGGCGACATGCAGGTGCGCAAGCTGCCTACCCGCATCTCGGCGATCGAACGCGTGGCCGACGACGTCGTCGTGCTCAAGCTGCAACTGCCCGCCAACGAGCGCCTGCAATATCTCGCCGGCCAGTATCTCGAGTTCATCCTCAAGGACGGCACGCGCCGCAGCTACTCGATGGCGAACGCGCCGCACGAGGAAGGCCCGCTGGAGTTGCACATTCGCCACATGCCGGGCGGCAAGTTCACCGACCACGTTTTCACGCAGATGAAGGAGCGCGACATTCTGCGCTTCGAGGCGCCGCTCGGCACCTTTTTCCTGCGCGAAGATTCGGACAAGCCCATCGTGCTGCTCGCGTCGGGCACCGGCTTCGCGCCGCTCAAGGCCATCGTCGAGCATGCGGTTCACAAGAGCCTCAATCGCCCGATGACGCTGTACTGGGGCGCGCGCCAGAAGAAGGATCTGTATCTGCTCGATCTCGCCGAACGTTGGGCGCGCGAAATTCCGAACTTCCGCTTCGTGCCGGTGCTCTCCGAGCCTGCCGCGAGCGACGCGTGGACGGGCCGCACGGGCTTCGTGCACCGCGCCGTGATCGAGGATTTGCCCGATCTTTCGGCGTATCAGGTGTACGCGTGCGGCGCGCCGGTCATGGTCGAGTCGGCGCAGCGCGACTTCTCGCAGCATCACGGGCTGCCCGAGGACGAGTTCTATGCGGACTCCTTCACGAGCGCCGCCGACCTCGCGAATCCGGTCTGACCGGGGTTTCGAGGCACGTGCGCGGGATGCCCGCGCGCAATGCCCGAAGCGCCCGTCAAGAAAATTTCCTGGAGCGTGCGTACATTGATGGTTTACATCGCCGTTGCGCTTGTCGTATTCTTGCGCCCATGAACCGCATCCTGTCCGAGCTTCGACGTCGCCGCTTGCCCCACCTCTAGGGCCTGGCTAGTCGCGGACGCGCGTTGCACAGGGTGGTACCCCCAAGGGTTTCGCCACAACGCACAGGAAAGTTCGAATCACGAAAGCCACGGCCAGCCCGTGGCTTTTTGTTTTTGCAGCCGTTTTTGCAGCTCTCTCTCAACCTTTGCAGTCCCCAGCGCGGAGCCGTTGCCATGAATTTTTCCGAGTACCCGATCGAGTCGCTGATGTACATCACCAACCGGCCCGAAATCGTTTTCACGCATGGCAAGGGGTCGTGGCTCTACGACAACGAAGGCAAGCGATATCTCGACTTCATCCAGGGTTGGGCCGTCAACAGCCTCGGCCACTGCAACGAAGGCATGATCGAGGCGCTCGAAAAACAGGCGCGCCTGCTCATCAACCCGTCGCCGGCTTTCTACAACGCGCCGATGGCGCAGCTCGCCGGCCTGCTCACGCAGCATAGCTGCTTCGACAAGGTGTTCTTCGCGAACAGCGGCGCCGAAGCCAACGAAGGCGCGATCAAGCTCGCGCGCAAGTGGGGCAAGAAGCATCGCGACGGCGCGTTCGAGATCATCACGTTCGATCACAGCTTCCACGGCCGCACGCTCGCCACCATGTCGGCGAGCGGCAAGCCGGGCTGGGACACGATCTACGCGCCGCAGGTGCCGGGCTTTCCGAAGGCCGACCTCAACGACATCGCCTCGGTCGAGAAGCTCATCAACGCGAAAACCGTCGCCGTGATGCTCGAGCCGATCCAGGGCGAAGGCGGCGTGATTCCCGCCACGCGCGAATTCATGCAGCAACTGCGCGCGCTCACGCAGCAGCACGGCATCCTCCTGATCGTCGACGAAGTGCAGAGCGGTTGCGGCCGCGCGGGCACCCTCTTCGCCTACGAGCTTTCGGGCGTCGAGCCCGACATCATGACGCTCGGCAAGGGCATCGGCGGCGGCGTGCCGCTCGCGGCGCTGCTGTGCAAGAAGGAAATCGAGGTGTTCGAGGCGGGCGACCAGGGCGGCACCTACAACGGCAATCCGCTCATGACGGCCGTGGGCTATTCGGTGATCTCGCAGCTCGTCGCCCCCGGTTTTCTCGAAGGCGTGCGCGCGCGCGGCGAATATCTGCGCGAGAAGCTGCTCGAACTGTCGGCGGAACGCGGCTTCCAGGGCGAGCGCGGCGAAGGCTTGCTGCGCGCGCTGCTGCTCGGCAAGGACATCGGCCCCCAGATCGTCGAAAAGGCGCGCCTGATGCAGCCGGACGGCCTGCTGCTCAACGCCGCGCGCCCGAATCTGCTGCGCTTCATGCCCGCGCTCAACGTAACGAACGAGGAAATCGACCAGATGATGGCGATGCTGCGCAACATCCTCGACTCGCTCTAAGCCGCGCTCGCGCAACCGCAAGCAGAACCAGGCAGCCTGCAATGTCCATCACGATCCGCACGTTCACCGAAGCCGATACCGAGGCCGTGCTCGCACTCTGGCTCGAAGCGTTTCCCGAGTACAACGACACGAGCCGGCCGCACCGCAATCCGCGCCTGTCGATTGCGAACAAGCTCGGCACACAGCCGGAGCTGTTTTTCGTCGCCGTTCGCCACGATGGCGGCGATGAAAGCGGCGATGAAAGCGGCGATGAAAGCGCCACGCTCGTCGGCACGGTGATGGCGGGCTACGACGGGCATCGCGGCTGGCTCTATTCCCTCGCGGTCGCGCCGCACGCGCGGCGGCACGGTCTCGGCACGCGCCTCGTGCGTCATGCCGAAACCGCGCTCGCCGCGATGGGCTGCCTCAAGCTCAACCTGCAAGTGCTCAGCGACAAACCCGACGTGCTCGCGTTCTACGACGCGCTCGGCTATCGCGCCGACGCCGTGGTCAGCCTCGGCAAGCGGCTCGCCGCGGCGGAACCCGTCGCAAGCTGACGCGGGCGGCGCGTCGCGGATATTTGCGTAGGATGCCGAAACATCGGCGCCCGGCGCGATTTCCATGCCGGAGACCGCTCCACATATCGACGCTGGCGATTACGGGACGCCGCACAAGCGATACAAGCGGTACAAGCGATACAAGCGGCGCCGCGCGGCGCGGTCCATTGGCTGCAAGCGCTTGAGCTGCGTCTCGCGCGGCTCCCAGGCGGCATCCCAAACGCCTTCCTAGGCGGCGTTGCTGCGCGGCTCGACGAGTCCCGGCACGGGCACGCGCATCGCGAACACGCCGCCCGACTGCGGATACCGCGCGATCTCGTCGTCGGGGCGGCCCTTGCGCGCGGTGGTCACGTAGAGCGTGCGCAGGTCGTCGCCGCCGAACGCGCACATCGTCGGGCAGCGCGCCGCCAGCGCGTGCTCCTCCACCACCTTGCCCTCGGGCGAAATGCGCGCGATGCGCCCGCCTTCGTACAACGCTGCCCAGTAATAGCCTTCGCTGTCGACCGATGCGCCGTCGGGGCGGCCGCGATCGGTGTCGCTCGGCGTGAACTTGACCCAGTCTTCGCGCGGGCCGACTTCGCCGGTTTCGATGTCGAGCGTGTGGCGATAGATCGTGAAGCGCGGCGTGTCCGAGTGATAGCAATAGCGATTGTCGGGGCTGAACGCCATGCCGTTCGACGTGAGCAGGCCCGCGTCGACGCGCACTAGCGCGTCCTTGCCGCTGACGGCGCGACTGTCGTAGCGATACAGCCCGGCGTTGTTGCCCGCTTTCGGTTCGTCGAGCGTGCCGAGCCAGAAGCGGCCGCGCGCGTCGCAGCGGCCGTCGTTGAAGCGGCTCGTAGCCGGATTTTCCGGGTTGTCGCAAAGCTTGCGCACGACCTTGCCGTGTTCGTCGAGCAGAAAAATGCCGGTGCGCATGCCGGCGATAAAGCCGCCGTTTTCCGTGAGCGAAAAACAGCCGATGTTCTCGGGCATGTCGATCTTCACGTCCTCGCCGGTTTTCGGATCGAAGCCGTGCAGCGCGGGCGCCTGGATATCGACCCACCAGAGCTTGCCGCGACGTTCGTCCCAGCGCGGGCATTCGCCGAGCGCCGCGGCGGCGGGCAGCACACATTCAAGCTTCGACATGGCAATTTCTCCGTTCGGTGCGAACTTCTCAGACGCCGGAATTCCTCTCGAGTTCGATTGCGTCGCCGCGTCGTCAACGATGATGCGCCTGACGCGCGACGGGCGCTTCGAGCGGTATGCGCAAGCGGTGCGCCAGCGTTCGGCGCGCGCGTATCGGCGAAAAAAAACCGGGCTCCGCACCCTGCGGAACCCGGTTTCCGGCAACACCGTTAAAGCGAAAACGCTTACTCGCCCAGATACGCCGCGCGCACCTTCGGATCGTCGAGCATCTGCTTCGCCTCGCCTTCCATCGTCACGAGACCCGAATCCATCACGTAGCCGCGGTTCGCCGCCTGCAACGCCAGACGCGCGTTCTGCTCGACCAGCAGCACCGTGATGCCTTCCGACGAAATCGTGCGCACCACTTCGAAGATCTTCTCCACCATGATCGGCGAAAGCCCCATCGACGGTTCGTCGAGCAACAGCAGCTTCGGGCGCGAGATGATCGCGCGCGCCATCGCCAGCATCTGCTGCTCGCCGCCCGAGAGCGTGCCCGCGAGCTGCGTGGCGCGTTCCTTCAGGCGCGGGAAGAAGCCGAACATGCGATCGACGTCCTTCTGGATGCCGTCCTTGTCGTTGCGCAGGTACGCGCCCATCTGCATGTTCTCGACGATCGACATGCGCGCGAAGATGCCGCGGCCTTCCGGCACCATCGCGAGGCCGCGCTTGAGCAGCTCGTGCGCGGGCACGCCCTTGATCGACTGGCCCATGTATTCGATGTCGCCGGCGGAGTACGCCTTCAGACCCGTGATGGCCTTCATCGTCGTGGTCTTGCCCGCGCCGTTCGCGCCGATCAGCGTGACCAGCTCGCCTGCGCGAACTTCCATGTCCACGCCCTTGACCGCCTGAATGCCGCCGTAATTGACTTGCAGACCCTTGATTTTCAGTACCGGCGTTGCCATCAGTGAACCCCCGCGCCCAGATATGCCTCGATCACCTTCGGGTCCTTCTGCACGTCCTGCGGCAGCCCCTCGGCGATCACCTTGCCATAGTCGAGCACTGTCATGCGGTTGCACAGGCCCATCACCAGTTTCACGTCGTGCTCGATCAGCAGGATGGTCTTGCCATCGGCGCGGATCTTGTCGAGCAGGCGCGTGAGTTCGACCTTCTCGGTCGCGTTCATGCCGGCCGCCGGCTCGTCGAGCGCGAGCAGCTTCGGATCGGTCGCGAGCGCGCGGGCGATCTCCAGGCGGCGCTGGTGGCCGTACGAGAGATTGCGCGACGTGTAATCCGCGTACTGCGAAATGCCCACGTATTCGAGCAGCTCGATCGCGCGCTCCTTGATCTCGCGCTCCTCCTTGCGCTCCGAAGGCGTTTGCAGCACCGCGCCGATCAGGCCGTGCTTCGTGCGCACGTGACGGCCGACCATCACGTTTTCGAGCGCCGTCATGCCGCCGAAGAGGCGAATGTTCTGGAACGTGCGCGCAATGCCCGCCTTCGCCACCTGATACACCGCTTCCGGCTTGTATTCCGTGCCGTCGAGCTTGAATTCGCCCGAATCCGGCGTGTAGAGGCCCGTGATCACGTTGAAGAACGTGGTCTTGCCGGCGCCGTTCGGGCCGATCAGGCCGTAGATCGTGCCTTCCTCGATCTGAAGGCCCACGTCGGACAGCGCCTGCAAGCCGCCGAAGCGCTTGTTCACACCCTTCACGGACAGGCGGATGGATTTGTTGCTCATGGAATTCTCCTGACCTGTCTTTTACGCGCGCACCGGCTTCTTGTTGCCGCGCCTGGCGATCTTCGCGATCTTGTCCTCGTGCTTCGGCGCGGGCCAGAGGCCTTCCGAGCGATACAGCATGATGACGACCATGGCGAGACCGTAGAGCAACTGGCGGATCACTTCCGTATCGACGATTTCATGGCCGAACATCCAGTGCTGGAGCGGGCCCATGGTCGAGCGCAGGAACTCGGGGAAGATCGCGAGCAGCACGGCGCCGAGAATCACGCCCGGAATGTGGCCCATGCCGCCCAGCACCACGCAGGCGAGCACCACGACCGACTCCCAGAACGTGAACGATTCCGGCGACACGAAGCCCTGGAACGCGCCGAACATCGCGCCCGAAAGGCCGCCGAACGACGCGCCCATCGCGAACGCGAGCAGCTTGACGTTACGCGTGTTGATGCCCATTGCCTTGGCGGCGATTTCGTCCTCGCGGATCGCTGCCCACGCGCGGCCGATACGCGAGTGCTGCAAGCGCGTGCATACCCAGATCACGAGCAGCGCGCACACCACGAACGCGTAGTAGTACATGTACACCGAGGTGAACGTGAAGCCGAGAATCTCGTGCGGCTGCGCGAGATTGAAGCCCGCGATTTCCAGCGGCGCCACGCCCGTGATGCCCTGCGGGCCGTTGGTGATGTTGACCGGACGGTCGAGGTTGTTCATGAAGATACGGACGATTTCCCCGAAGCCCAGCGTCACGATCGCGAGATAGTCGCCGCGCAGGCGCAACGTCGGCGCGCCCAGACAGATGCCGGCGATCGCCGCGAGCGCCATCGCCACCGGAATCACGATCCAGTAAGGCGTATGCATGCCGCCCGGCAGCATGTTGGCGATCCACGCGAACTGCGTCGTGAGGTGCGGCGAGGTGAGCAGCGCGGCCACGTAGGCGCCCACCGCGTAGAACGCGATGTAGCCCAGGTCCAGCAGGCCCGCGAAGCCCACCACCACGTTCAGGCCCAGCGCGAGCATCACGTAGAGCATCGCGAAGTCGAGCACGCGCACCCAGTAGTTGCCGCCCGTCGCGCCCACGATGAACGGCAGGATCGCGACGATGATCGCCGTGGCGATGCCCACCGTCAGCGTCTTCGTGCGGTTCTTTTCGGGGATGAGCGTCGTCGACGGCTCGATCGGTTGAATTGAAGTCATGTTGTGCTACTCCCTTATGCGCGGTCCGCGACACGTTCGCCCAGCAGCCCCGACGGACGGAACACGAGCACGACGATCAGCACGACGAATGCGAACACGTCCTGATAGTTACTGCCGAACACGCCGCCGGTCAGGTTGCCGATGTAACCCGCGCCGAGCTGTTCGATGAGACCGAGAACGACGCCGCCCACCATCGCGCCGCCCAGGTTGCCGATACCGCCCAGCACCGCGGCCGTGAACGCCTTCATGCCGGGGATGAAGCCCATGTAGAAGTGCGCGTTGCCGTATTCCGAGGCGATCATCACGCCGGCCAGCGCCGCGAGCGCCGAGCCGATCATGAACGTGGCCGAGATCACGAAGTTCGGGTTCACGCCCATCAGTGAGGCGTTGTTGGGGTTTTCGGCGATCGCGCGCATCGCACGGCCGAGCTTGGTGCGGTGTACGAGCAGCAGCAGGCCGGCCATCACGAGGAACGCCACGACGATGATGACGATTTCAGTCGGCGAGATCACGGCGCCCACGCCGGTTTCGGTCGGCTTGATGACGTTGATCGGGTCGGTCGAGATGAGCTGCGGGAATGCGAGCGGGTTGCGGCCCCAGATCATCATGGCGAGCGTCTGGAGCAGGATCGACACGCCGATGGCGGTGATGAGCGGCGCGAGGCGCGGCGCGCGGCGCAGCGGCCGGTAGGCGACCTTCTCGATGGTGTACCCGACGACCGCGCACACGGCGGCGGCGACCACGAGCGCGATGATCAGCGTGGGAATGTGGCCGAGGCCCGGGAAGTGGTTCTGCAACACGGTGATCGCGGAAAGCGCGACCATCGCGCCGACCATGAGCACGTCGCCGTGCGCGAAGTTGATGATGCCCAGAATCCCGTACACCATGGTGTAGCCCAGTGCAATGATGGCGTAGATGCTGCCTAGCACCAGCCCATTCAGGATCTGCTGGATGAAAATATCCATTTAATGCTCCTTAGCCCGTGCGACCGGATTCGCGCTTGTCATCGGCCGGTGGGCGATGTTTTACGGAACCGCAACGACACTCTCGGGTACTGAAGTAAAAGACCGGTAACGGTTGGCCGCAGCCGGTTCGCGTTGCCGCTGTGTTGCAGCGGCAGGCTCGCCGGACGCGGATGCAAAAACGGCACCGTCGGATGGTTCGGTGCCGTCGGGTTCAACTACCTGTCACGTTCGCGGCGGCGCCGTCGCGGCGGGCCTTGCGGCCGTGCGCCGTGAATGCGTCGAACGTCATGACTCCCTGATCCGGGCCGCCCGCGCGCCTGGCACCCTCGCCTGCGAGCGTGCCGCCGGCGGGGCGACGAACCGGCACAACAACAGCGCTTGCGCCGGTGCATGCAAAAGCAAGGTGCATGCCAGTTTTCATGACGACACGGGCGAAAGCGGTTCCGGACGTCTTTGCGGGCCTCGCGAGACTCGCGTTCGCGAGCCCGGCACGGCCGTTTTCATCGTCGTATCCAGAACGCACCTCGATCTCCCCGGTGCGCGCAACGGTCGTCGATATGTCGCTGCCGCTGCGGCCTTCGGCTTCACGGCCGAACCACGCGTCGCGTGGCGCAACCGCCGCCGCCGAAGGCGTGGCAAAAGCAAATTCGACGTGCATGAATCAGGTCTCCTGCGCCTTCCGAAATGCTTGCCCGAGAGCCTTGCCAACAACGCCCAGCCCTCAGAACGCGCGCATTGTAACGCCAATTATGCGACGGGCAATAATGTTGAACCGGCAGGGTTTTCCTGCATTGCAACCACTAACTGAGATAACGGCAGGGCGAGGGTTGCACCGCAGGTTGCGCCGCATTTTCGTGCACCAGTTGCACCAAAAACCGGCGAGCGTTGCATCATGTGTTGCAAGCGTCTGGCGCAAGCCCTTACGGGGCGGGCATCGGTGCGCGTGAGCGCCAATCGTTTGGCGGAATTGGGAAAATGCGCGCTGTTGGTGCAGGAGCGAAAAAACCGGCTCGATGCCTCGATTTAAACGGGGCCATACCGGGAAATTAGATGCCCCAATCTAGCGAAAATACTGAGGCCGCATCGCATCGGTCGACCGGTTAACCCGGTGTTTTCGATGATAGATCCCCATTTTTTGCCGTTTATCGGTATCGGCACGCACAAAAAAAGCGCGCTCGAGGCGCGCTTTTGCAGGCCGGCATCGACCGCCGTCAGGCAAGTTGCCCCAGTCCGCGCGGCAAGGGGAACGCGATGTTTTCCTCGATGCCTTCGAGCGCGCGCACGTTGCGCGCACCGAGTTCGTGCAGACGCTGGATGATTTTCTGCGCGAGCGCCTCGGGCGCCGAAGCGCCCGCCGTCAAACCGATGCGGCGTTTGCCCGCGAGCCACTTCGGATCGATCTGCTCGGGCGCGTCCACCATATAGGCGGGAATGCCGCGCTTCTCGGCCACTTCGCGCAGGCGGTTCGAATTGGAGCTGTTCGGGCTGCCCACCACGATCACCACGTCGCACTGCGGCGCCATGAACTTCACGGCGTCCTGGCGATTTTGCGTGGCGTAGCAGATGTCCTGCTTCTTCGGCTCGCGAATGGCGGGAAAGCGCGTCTTGAGCGCCGCGATGATCTCGGCCGCGTCGTCCACGGAGAGCGTGGTCTGCGTGACGAACGCCACGCGCGCCGGATTGCGCAAGTTCAGCGCCTCGACGTCCGCGATGTCCTCGACGAGGAACATGCCCTCTCCCACCTGGCCCATCGTGCCTTCCACTTCCGGGTGGCCCTTGTGGCCGATCATCACGATGTCGAGGCCCTCGTCGCGCATTTTCGCGACTTCGACGTGTACCTTGGTGACGAGCGGACACGTTGCATCGTAAATCCGCAGGCCGCGCGCCGCGGCGTCGGCGCGCACGGCCTTCGACACGCCGTGCGCGCTGAAGATCACCGTGTTGCCGGCAGGCACTTCCTCGAGCTGCTCGATGAAGATCGCGCCTTTCTTGCGCAAATCCTCGACGACATAGGCGTTGTGAACGATCTCGTGGCGCACGTAGATCGGCGCGCCGTGCAACTGGATGGCGCGCTCGACGATCTCGATCGCCCGGTCGACGCCGGCGCAAAAGCCGCGCGGCTGGGCGAGCAGGATTTCCGCGTCGGTGAGTTCGGCGAGAACAGACGTGTCCGTGGTGGTCATGGGCTTTACAGGATTCCGATGATTTGCACTTCGAACGCAACCGCCTGGCCTGCAAGCGGATGGTTGAAATCGAACAGGGCGGAAGTCTCGTTGACTTCCTTGAGCACGCCCGCATAGCGGTCGCCGTTGGGCGCATTGAATTCGACGAGATCGCCCGGATTGAACGACTCGCCGATCATGGCGTTGTCGCGCAGCGTTTTGAGCGAGACGCGCTGAATCAGTTCGGGATTGCGCGGGCCGAACGCCACGCCCGGTTCTAGCTGAAAGGTAGAGTGGTGGCCGACCTTCAGGCCCTGCAAAATGTTTTCCAGCGGCGGCGCCAGTTGCCCCGCGCCCAGCAGCAGCGTGGCCGGCCGGTCGACAAAGGTGTTGACGATCTCGGTGCCATCGGCGAGCGAAAGCCGGTAGTGCAGCGTCACGTGGGAACCCGGTTTCACTTCGGAGATGTCGATGATGCTCATGCGTTACTCATTCTCGTCGAGACGCGCAGTTCGCGCGTGCGCGCCGCGAGGCGCCGGTCCGGCCCCCGTCGGGCGACCGGAAAACATCCATTGTAAGCCACTTGGCCAAGGCAAACGCGACGCGCGCCTTGCCGGATCGTGCGCCGCTTCCATGAACTTGCGGTGTTCGCGGCGCGTGGCCGCGACGCTGCGGCATGCCCGCAAGCCGCTGCCCGAAGGAGCCACGCGATGACGGAATCCGCGTGCGCGCGCCCCGTGGCGCAAGCCGCTCGCAGCGAGGCCGCGGGCGTACCGGCGCCGGCCGTGGCGTGCGCCGGGCGCAAGCCGCAGCGCGCCAGTGCCGCCCCGGTCGCAACCCCCGCACGAATCGCGCCCACTGCACCCGTCGCGGAGGATGCTGCAAAAGCGGCAGGCAGCGCCGCAACTGCCGCCGAAGCCCGCACGAGCAAGCCGCGCGCAGCACGTCGCCGCGACATGCCGCGCGAGCGCCTGCGCACGGCCGGCGCCGCCGCGCTCTCGGACGTCGAGCTGATCGCCATCCTGCTCGGCTCCGGCTTGCCGGGTCACGGCGTGTTCGAGGTTGCGCACTCGCTGCTCGCTCGCTTCGGCTCGTTGCGCGCGTTGCTCGACGCACAGGCAGAGGACTTCGACGACCTGCGCGGCATCGGCCCGGCGAAAACGGCGCTGCTTCAGGCCGTCACCGAACTGGCGCGTCGCGCGCTGGCCGAGGCGCTCGACGACAAACCGCTCGTCGACTCGCCGGGCGCCGTGGAGGATTATTTGCGGCTTCTGATCGGCGGCCGCCCGCAGGAAGTGTTCGTGTGCCTCTTTCTCGACGCGCGCCACCGGCTGATCCGCTCCGAGGAAAGCTCGCGCGGCTCGCTCACGCGCATGGCGGTCTATCCGCGCGAAATCGTGCGGCGCGCGCTCGCGCTCAACGCCGCGAGCCTGATCGTCGCGCACAATCATCCCTCGGGCGCGGTGCAGCCAAGCGCGAGCGACCGGCGCCTCACGCGTGTGCTGCGCGAAACGCTGGCGCTGGTGGAGGTCCAGCTCATCGACCATTTGGTGATCGGCGTACGGGAAACGTTCTCGTTCGCGCGCCACGGCTGGAACTGAATGCGCGAGCAGGCCAAAACGGCCGCCGCGCCCGCAAGCGCGTTGCGGCATAGCATCGAAGTCGCGCCCACGCCGCACGAGACGGCACGAGCCGGGACAAGACGGCACGAGCCGGCACGGCGCGCAAATCGGGTTTGATTTTCCTGGGATTTTTCTGCTAGAATTGCGGTTTGCCTATTTCCAACCCTGTTCCGAAGCCTGTCACGGCCTTCCGGGGGAAATATGCGCTGGGTTCGAGGTTGTCTCTCATCCATACGTGAGCGCTCCTTTTCCGGCCATATCTCGCCCAGGAAAACTTCAGCGGCTCTCGAACTCAGAATACGTAGGAGTGCTCTCATGGCACGCGTATGCCAAGTCACTGGGAAAGCGCCGATGAGCGGCAACAACGTTTCCCACGCGAACAACAAGACCAAGCGTCGTTTTCTCCCGAATCTGCAAAATCGCCGTTTCTGGGTTGAAAGCGAGAACCGTTGGGTGCGTCTGCGCATCTCGAACGCAGGCCTGCGCCTGATCGACAAG
Organism: Paraburkholderia sp. J41; assembly: GCF_905220235.1. Taxonomy (NCBI): domain Bacteria; kingdom Pseudomonadati; phylum Pseudomonadota; class Betaproteobacteria; order Burkholderiales; family Burkholderiaceae; genus Paraburkholderia; species Paraburkholderia sp. J41. Next base: position 101,081 of record NZ_CAJMZE010000019.1, read on the forward strand.
AACGGCATCGATTCCGTGCTCGCAGACCTGCGCGCACGCGGCGAACTGTAAGGAGTAAATCATGGCCAAGGGCATCCGCGACAAGATCAAGCTCGAGTCGACCGCAGGCACGGGTCACTTCTACACGACCACGAAGAACAAGCGCAACATGCCGGAAAAAATGTCGATCAAGAAGTTCGACCCGGTTATTCGCAAGCACGTCGAGTACAAGGAAACCAAGATCAAGTAATTGATCGGTTTGCGAGTCTGACGAAGACACCAGAACCCCGCTCCCGCAGCGGGGTTTTGTTTTTTGCGCGCCGTTTTTCTCCGTCACGATCCCCGGCTTTTCTCGCCTCTGCACGGCGCAAAGGTGTTTTGACGCCCGCGGCCGTCGCGCGTATTTCCGTTCGCTCCACACTCGGAGTATGCTTGCCGATTCACCAGTCTGACGGCAAACATTACCGCCCGAAGCGGAAAAACGGCGGAACGCCATCGGAACCGCGGCAGAACAAAGAGACGGAGAAGCAGGATCATGAATTTCGATGTAGCGATCGTCGGCAGCGGCCTGGCGGGCCTGAGCGTCGCGTTGAATCTCGCCGGCTCGCGGCGCGTCGTCGTCATTGCCAAGCGGGCCATGACCGAAGGCGCGAGCGACCGCGCGCAAGGCGGCATTGCCGCAGTGCTGGATTCGGCCGACAGCGTGGAAAACCACGTCGACGACACGCTCGTCGCAGGCGGCGGCCTGTGCGACGAAGGCGCAACGCGCTACATCGTCGAGCACGGCCGCGAAGCCATCGAATGGCTGATCGCGCAGGACGTGCCGTTCACGAAGGACGCCGCCGCGGAACTCGGCTTCCATCTCACGCGCGAAGGCGGCCACAGCCATCGCCGCATTATCCACGCGGCCGACGCCACCGGCCACGCCGTCGTGCAAACGCTGCTCGAACGCGCGCGCCAGCATCCGAACATCACGATTCTCGAGGACCATCAGGCGATCGACGTCATCACGTCCGACCGTCTCGGCCTGCCGGGCCGGCGCTGCCACGGCCTCTACGCGCTCGACCTCGTCAACGACCGCACGGTCACGATCCAGGCGCCGCACACGGTGCTGGCCACGGGCGGCGCGGGCAAGGTCTATCTCTACACGACGAACCCCGACACCTCCACCGGCGACGGCATCGCGATGGCGTGGCGCGCGGGCTGCCGCGTGGCGAACATGGAATTCATCCAGTTCCACCCGACCTGCCTCTTCCACCCGCATGCCAAGTCGTTCCTGATTTCCGAGGCCGTGCGCGGCGAAGGCGGCGTGCTGCGCCTGCCCGACGGCACGCGCTTCATGCCGGACCACGACGCACGCGCCGAACTCGCGCCGCGCGACATCGTGGCCCGCGCGATCGACTTCGAAATCAAGAAGCACGGCATCGACTGCGTGCATCTCGACATCAGCCATCAGCCGGCCGCGTTCCTCGAAGAACATTTCCCGACCATCCTCGCGCGCTGCCGCGAATTCGGCATCGACATCACGAAGGAGCCGATTCCCGTCGTGCCCGCCGCGCACTACACCTGCGGCGGCGTGGTCACCGACCTCTCGGGCCGCACCGATCTCGCGGGCCTCTACGCCGTCGGCGAAACCTCGTACACGGGCCTGCACGGCGCGAACCGGCTCGCCAGCAACTCGCTGCTCGAATGTCTCGTGATCGGCCGCGCGGCGGCGGAGGCCATCGAAGCGGAAGGTTTCGGCGCGGGCGCCCACGCGCCGCTGCCCGACTGGGACGAGAGCCGCGTTTCCGATTCCGACGAGGAAGTCGTGGTCGCGCACAATTGGGACGAGCTGCGCCGCCTGATGTGGAATTACGTCGGCATCGTGCGCACCGACAAGCGTCTGGAGCGCGCGCAACATCGCATCTCGCTGCTGCGCGACGAAATTCTCGAGTACTACGCGAATTTCCGTGTCACGCGCGACTTGCTGGAGCTGCGCAATCTCGTCGATGTCGCATCGCTGATCGTCGAAAGCGCGCGCTCGCGCCGCGAAAGCCGCGGCCTGCACTACAGCCGCGACTGGCCGAACACGCTGCCCAAAGCGCTGCCGACGGTGCTTTCGCCCGAGCGCGTGCGCAATCGCACGATGTCCTGAGCGCGGCCGGAAACCGCCTGAAAACAAAAGGCCGCTTCGTCGTGAAGCGGCCTTTTTTACGTCGATGGCGCGAGAATCGCGCGCGCGTCAGACGATCCGCATCGAAAAATCCGTGGCCCGCACGTCCTTCGTGAGCGCGCCGATCGAAATGCGGTCGACGCCCGTTTCGGCGATCGTGATTACGGTGTCCGCATTCACGCCGCCCGAGACTTCGAGCACCGCGCGCCCCGCCGTGAGCGTCACCGCGTCGCGCATCATCGCAAACGAAAAGTTGTCGAGCAGCACCGACTTCGCGCCGTGCGCGAGCGCCGTTTCGAGCTGTTCGAGCGTTTCCACCTCGATCTGGATGGGCACGCCCGCGTTCAGCGCGAGCGCCGCGTCCACGGCCGCGCCCACGCCGCCCGCCGCCGCGATGTGGTTTTCCTTGATCAGAATGCCGTCGTAGAGCGCGAGGCGCTGGTTCGCACCGCCGCCCACGCGCACCGCGTACTTCTGCGCGAGGCGCAAGCCGGGCAAGGTCTTGCGCGTGTCGAGAATGCGCGCCCGCGTGTGCGCGATCATGTCGACATAACGGCGCGTGACGCTTGCCACGCCCGAGAGCAGTTGCAGGAAGTTCATCGCGTTGCGCTCGGCCGTGAGCAGCGAACGCGCCGGGCCGCGCAGCGAGCACACCGGCGTGCCGGCGGCCATGCGCTCGCCTTCGCGGTAATGCCAGCGCACGTCGATGCGCGGATCGACCTGCTTCACCACGCCGTCGAACCACGCCACGCCGCACAACACCGCGTCTTCGCGCACGATGATGCGCGCGTCGCGCATTTCGTCGGCAGGCACGAGACGGCCGGTCTGGTCGCCCGCGCCCACGTCCTCCGCGAGCGCGTCGCGCACGTTGCGCTCGATCGCGGCGTCGAAGGCGGCGCCGTACTGCGCACGCACCTCGGCCAGCACGGGCGACAGCGCATTCACCGCGAGCAGTTCCAGCGCGCCCATCATGCGGCTCCCACTTGCGAGAACAGCGCGGTGTCGCGCGCGAGATCGCCGCTCGCCCGCACGCGGCGCTTGTGTTCGGCCGCGAACGCGAGCATGCGGTCGATCGGCAGACGCGCGCGCTCGGCAATCGCGGCATCGACGAAAATCTCGTTGTGGCCGCGCTCCAGCACGTCGCCGAGATTCGCGAGACCGTTCATCGCCATCCACGGGCAATGCGCGCAGCTCTTGCAGGTGGCGCTGTTGCCGGCCGTGGGCGCTTCGATGAAGGTCTTGCCGGGCGCGGCGAGCCGCATCTTGTGCAGAATGCCGAGGTCGGTCGCGACGATAAAGCGCTGCGCGTCGAGCTTCACGGCCGCGTCGATCAGCTGGGTGGTCGAGCCCACGACGTCGGCGAGCGCGACCACGCCTTCCGGCGATTCCGGGTGGACGAGCACTTTCGCGTCGGGATATTCGGCGCGCAGCAAATCCAGCTCGATGCCCTTGAATTCGTCGTGTACGAGGCAGGAGCCCTGCCACATCAGCATGTCGGCGCCGGTTTTCTTCTGGATGTAGCTGCCGAGATGGCGGTCCGGCGCCCAGATGATCTTTTCGCCTTTCGCGTGCAGATCGGCGACGATCTCCAGCCCGATCGACGACGTGACCATCCAGTCCGCGCGCGCTTTCACGGCGGCGCTGGTGTTCGCGTAGACGACCACGGTGCGGTCGGGATGCGCGTCGCAGAAAGCCGAGAATTCGTCGATCGGGCAGCCGAGGTCGAGCGAGCAGGTCGCGTCGAGATCGGGCATGAGAATGCGTTTGGCCGGGCTCAGGATTTTCGCGGTCTCGCCCATGAAGCGCACACCCGCCACGACGAGCGTTTGCGCCTCATGATCGCGGCCGAAGCGCGCCATTTCGAGCGAATCGGCCACGCAGCCGCCGGTTTCGTCGGCGAGTTCCTGCAATTCGGGATCGACGTAATAATGCGCGACGAGCACCGCTTTCTCGCGCTTGAGCAAGGCGCGCACGCGCTCTTTCAACACGGCGCGCTCCGCCTGCGAGGGCGCGTCGGGCACGCGGGCCCACGCCTGACCGACACTGCAAACGGCGCCTTGCGGGCGGTCGTATTCGACCTTTCTGATCGCCTGACTCATATCTCCTGCCCCTACCGATCGCCGCGCCGGCCCAGCCCGGGCACCTGTGGGAACCCTGGCTGAATCGACTGTTTCGCGGCCCAAAAAGAAAAACCCCGCCAGCGCGGGGTTTTGTGACGTTCCGTCATTTTAAAGGATTTTTACGCGCCCCACCGGAGGCCGATAAATCAGCTCAAGCGTAGCGGCGCAGGCGCGAGGCGAATTCCTGGAGCGCCTTGATGCCGCTTTGCTCGGCGCGATGGCACCAGTCCTGGAGCTGCGCGAGGAGCTGCTCGCGCGAGGCGCTCGAACGTTCCCAGATGGCAGTCAGTTCGTTGCGCAACTCGATGTACGTGCGCAGCTTCTGGCTGTTCGCGAAGATTTGCGGCAGTTGGCGCTTCTGCGGTTCGTCGAGGCTCGCTTCTTCCTTGTCGAACCACTTGCGCGCGCCGCGCATGACCTTGTACTTCTCGCGCTCGCCCACTTCCTTCAAATGCGCGAGTTCCTGGCGATACGCCTGCTTCACGGCCTTCGCGTAACGCGCCATCACTTCATAGCGGTTCGAGAGCACGGCCTGGAGCGTTTCGTGGTCGGCCACGAGCTTGTCCTTGGCAAGGCGCGGCGTGGGCGCGACCTTCTTCACCTTGGCAAGACCCACCGCCGACATCAGACGGATATACATCCAGCCGATGTCGAACTCGTACCACTTGCTCGAAAGCTTCGCGGAGGTCGCGAACGTGTGGTGATTGTTGTGCAGTTCCTCGCCGCCGATGATGATGCCGAGCGGGAACAGGTTCGTGCTCGCATCCGACGAATTGAAGTTACGGTAGCCCCAGAAGTGGCCGAGGCCGTTCACGACGCCGGCGGCCCAGAACGGAATCCACGCCATCTGCACGGCCCACACGGTCAGGCCGACCGCGCCGAACAGCGCGACGTCGATCACCATCATGATGCTCACGCCCAGGATGGGATAGCGCGTGTAGACGTTGCGCTCCATCCAGTCGTTGGGCGTGCCGTGGCTGAAACGGCGCAGCGTTTCCTCGTTCTTCGCTTCGGTGCGATAGAGTTCCGCGCCCTGGAGCAGCACCTTCCAGATGCCGCGCGTTTGCGGGCTGTGCGGATCTTCCTCGGTTTCGCACTTGGCGTGGTGCTTGCGGTGAATGGCCGCCCACTGGCCCGTGAGCATGCCCGTGGTCATCCACAGCCAGAAACGGAAGAAGTGAGCCGCGATGGGATGCAGATCCAGCGCGCGGTGCGCCTGGCAACGGTGCAGATACACCGTGACGCCGACGATCGTGATATGCGTGACCACGACGGCAAACAGCACGATTTGCCACCACGAGAAATGCAGCGTTCCGTGGGCAAGGAAATCAAGCAGGGAGTTCAACAAGGCAATTTACCTGTGAAGCGGAGCGCGGCGGCCTTTCAGCCAATGCGCGGGTGTCAAGAAAGTGAAAGCGGTCTGAAGCGGTTGGACGGCATTCTACGCGAACCGTTCCAAGTGTTTGTAACAAATGAAGATTTTTTTCTGAAACGATGGCCGAGTCAACCTTTTGATGTCACGGCGAGGCGCTTTGCCGCACCGCTCTGCCGTCCCGCTTTGCGGGCCGGAAGCCGTTGCCCCGCCTTTGCTCTTTGTTACACCTGCGCCGCACTTCGGACGCGCTTTCTCCCATGTCTTAACGCGCGCATTTGGCGCGCCCGGCGAATTGGCGCCGAACTCGCGAGATATGGGGTCGGGTAAGAATCAGCAAACACGCGCTCCATGAAGCGGCGCGGGGCCGCCCGGTATTCGCCGGACGGCCCCGCGCCGTGCTTGCCTAGAGCCCAAGCTTCGATTACGGCTTCGGCTTCGCCTCGGGCTGCTTCGACTCCGCCGTCGGTTCGGCGTCCGGCTCGGCCGCTGCCGGCGTTTCGTCCACGGACTTCGCGCGGGCGATCGCGTCGGCGGCTTCCTCGGCGGCGGCGGCTTCCTCGGGCGTGGTTTGCGCACCCGCGGCCCGGGTTTTGGGCTTGACGTCGCCGCGACGCTCCAGCACGGCGGCAAAGAAGCCGTCGGTGGCGTGGCGATGCGGCCAAAGCGAAAGGTAATCGCCGGTATCGAGGCCGATGCGCTGCTCCGCCAGCACGTCGCGCGCGCTCACGAGTTCGAAATCGGGATGCGCGTCGAGGAACTGCTTCACGACCGCTTCGTTTTCGGCTTCGAGAATGCTGCACGTGGCGTAGACGAGCCGGCCGCCGCGCTTGAGCAGGCGCGCGGCGCTCGTCAGAATCGACAATTGCTTGGGCGCGAGTTCCGCGACCGATTCCGGCGTCTGGCGCCACTTGAGGTCGGGATTGCGGCGCAGCGTACCGAGGCCCGAGCACGGCGCGTCCACCAGCACGCGGTCGATCTTGCCGACGAGGCGCTTGATCTTCGCGTCGTGTTCGCTGTCGATGAGCACCGGATTGACGTTCGAGAGGCCGCTGCGCGCAAGGCGCGGCTTGAGCTTCGCGAGGCGCCGGTCCGACACGTCGAACGCATACAGACGGCCCGTGGAACGCATCATCGCACCAAGCGCCAAGGTCTTGCCGCCCGCGCCCGCGCAGAAGTCCACCACCATCTCGCCGCGGCGCGGCGCGACGAGCGAGCACAGCAACTGGCTGCCTTCGTCCTGCACCTCGAACCAGCCGTTCTTGAACGCGTCGAGCTTCGTGAGCGCCGGTTTGCCCGTCACGCGCACGCCGTTGGGCGCGAACGGCGTTTCACCCGCCTCGATGCCGGCTTCGGCCAGCGCGCGCTGGAGTTCCTCGCGGCTCGCCTTGATCGGGTTCGAGCGCAAGTCGAGCGGCGCCGGGTAGTTCAGCGCGGCGGCGAGCTGCGCAAGCTCGGCGGCATCGAAACGCGTTTCGAGCGCCTTCATGATCCATTCGGGCAGATTGAGCTGCACGCGCACGGGCAGGCTCGCCGGGTCGATACGCGACACGTGCTCGAGCCAGCTTGCCTCGGCGTCGGACACGAACGGGCGGATCGCCGAGCGCCCCGCCGTGGCCATCAGGCCGAGCAGCGTCAAGCGGCGCGTGGGGCTGCCGGTGCCGCTTTCGGCCAGATGCGCGAACTCCATGCGCCGGCGCAGCACGGCGAACACGGCCTCGGCGATCACGCCGCGCTCGGCGTGACCGAGCTTCGGATGCTCGCGGAAGAAGCGGCTCGTTACCGCGTCGGCCGGGCCCGTGAATTTGAGAACGTCGGCGAGCAACGTTTCGGTCTGTCCAATCAGAAAACCATGCAGTCTCATGCGCCCTCCCCGGCGGCTTGCGAGTCGTCAAAGAAGAGCCACTGCGGCTCGGCCGGCGCGAGGCGCACGCGCTCGCCGTCGAGCGACACGCGCCCTTCGACGAACCAGCGCACCGCGCGCGGATAGATTACGTGTTCGGTTTGCAGCACGCGCCGGGCGAGCGCCGCGGCGTCGTCGCCTTCGCGCACCGGCACCGCCGCCTGCGCGACGATCGGCCCGTGATCGAGCGCGGGCGTGACGAAATGCACGGTGGCGCCGTGTACGCGGCAGCCCGCGTCCAGCGCCTGCTGGTGCGTCTTGAGGCCCGGAAAGCTCGGCAGCAGCGACGGGTGGATGTTGATCATCCGGCCCGAATAACGGTCGACGAAGCCGTCGGTCAAAACGCGCATGAAGCCCGCCAGCACGACGAGATCGGGCGCGAAGCCGTCGATGGTTTGCGCGAGCGCCGCGTCGAATGCGGCGCGCTCGGGAAACTGGCGGTGATCCACGACCGCCGTGGCAATGCCGTGCGACGCCGCGAATTCGAGCCCCGCGGCGTCGGGACGGTTCGCAATCACGGCCGCTACGCGCGCCGGCCAGGCTTCCTGTGCGCACGCGCGCACGATGGCTTCCATGTTGCTGCCCCGTCCTGAAATCAGGATGACGAGATTTTTCATCCGCGGATTTTATCATCGGGCACACCGCGCCACGCGCCGGCGGCGGCGATCGTCGTTCCGTGCGTTTATAATCTTCTGTTTCGCCGCCGCCGGTCGCCTGACCGACCGGCCCGGCCCAGCGCCATTCGAGGTTCCTCCAGGTTCCGCTATCGTGAGAGTCTTCCGCGGTCTTCCCAACGCCGAAAGCCGGGCGCCCTGCGCGCTCACCATCGGCAATTTCGACGGTGTCCACCGCGGCCATCAGGCATTGCTCGCGCGCGTGCGCGAAGCCGCGAACGCGCGCGGGCTGCCCGTCTGCGTCATGACCTTCGAGCCGCACCCGCGCGAGTTCTTCAATCCCGCCGGCGCGCCGCCGCGCATCGCCATGCTGCGCGACAAGCTCGAGGCGCTGCGGGAAAACGGCGTGGACCGCGTGGTGGTCGAGCATTTCAATCACACGTTCGCGAGCCAGTCGCCGGCCGACTTCGTCGAGCGCATCATCGTGGGCGGCCTGCACGCGCGCTGGATGATGATCGGCGACGACTTCCGCTATGGCGCGAAGCGCGCGGGCGACTTCGCCTCGCTCAAGGCGGCCGGCGAGCAGCACGGCTTCGAAGTCGAGCAGATGGCGACGGTGGCCGACCCGTCGGGCGCGCGCATTTCCAGCTCGGCGGTGCGCACGCAGTTGCAGGCGGGCGACCTGGACGCCGCGCGCGCCTCGCTCGGGCGCGGCTACCAGATCAGCGGCCACGTGGCGCACGGTTTGAAGCTCGGCCGCGACCTCGGCTTTCCCACGCTGAACCTGCCGATCGGCCACAAGCGCCCGGCGCTCAGCGGCATTTTCGTCGTGCAGGTGCATGGCATCGCCGATCGCCCGCTGCCGGGCGTGGCGAGCCTCGGCCTGCGCCCGACCGTGGACGACTCCGGCCGCGTGCTGCTCGAAGTGCATCTGCTCGACTGGCACGGCGACGCCTACGGCAAGCTCGTGCGCGTGGAGTTCCTCAAGAAGCTGCGCGACGAGGAGAAGTATCCCGACCTCGAAACGCTCACCGCCGCGATCGCCCGCGACGTGGCCAACACGCGCGCGTGGTTCGCCGCCGCGGGTGCGAACGTGGCCGGCGGCGCCTCCACCGGCTTCGCCACCTCGGCCACCGACCGAATTAGGTGACCCGCGGCCCGCGCGAGCGGGCCGCCCGCCCAAAGGCGCTGCGTGCGTTTCACGCGAGCGGCGCCCGAGGCGACGGTTGCGCGGCATCGCCGCAACGCTGACGCCGTGCATCCTCCGAATTCACCGTGATCCCACCATGAGCGACAAGAAAGCATCTTCCGGCAAGCCGCAGAAGTCCGAATCGAAATATCCCGTCAACCTGCTGGACACCCCGTTCCCCATGCGCGGCGATTTGCCGAAGCGCGAGCCGCAATGGGTCAAGGAATGGGAGGACAAGCAGATCTACGAGAAGATCCGCGCCGCTTCGAAGGGCCGCAAGAAGTTCATCCTGCACGACGGCCCGCCGTATGCGAACGGCGACATCCACCTCGGCCACGCGGTGAACAAGATTCTCAAGGACATGATCGTCAAGGCGCGCAATCTCGCGGGCTACGACGCCGTGTACGTGCCGGGCTGGGACTGCCACGGCATGCCGATCGAAATCCAGATCGAAAAGCAGTTCGGCAAGTCGCTGCCCGCCCAGGAAGTGATGCAGAAAGCGCGCGAATACGCGGCCGGCCAGATCGAGACGCAGAAGGTCGGCTTCAAGCGCCTGGGCGTGCTCGGCGACTGGAACAACCCGTACAAGACGATGAATTTCGTGAACGAGGCGAACGAGATTCGCGCGCTCGCGAAGATCATCGAGAAGGGCTACGTGTTCCGCGGCCTCAAGCCGGTGAACTGGTGCTTCGACTGCGGCTCGGCATTGGCGGAAGCCGAAGTCGAGTACAAGGACAAGACCGATCCGACCATCGACGTGCTGTTCCCGTTCGCGCAGCCCGCCGAAACCGCGGCCGCGTTCGGCCTGCCCGCGCTGCCGCGCGAGGAAGGCGGCGTCGTCATCTGGACCACCACGCCCTGGACGATTCCGTCGAACCAGGCGCTCAACGTGCATCCGGAAATCGAGTATGCGCTCGTCGATACGCCGCGCGGCCTGCTGATTCTCGCGACCGAGCGCGTGGAGGCCTGCCTCAAGGACTTCGGCCTTCAAGGCAGCGTCATCGCCACGGCGAAGGGCGAAAAGCTCTCGCTCCTGCGATTCCATCATCCGCTCGCCTCGGCGCATCCGGGCTACCAGCGCACCTCGCCGATCTATCTCGGCGACTACGTGACGATCGACACGGGCACGGGCATCGTCCACTCGGCGCCCGCCTACGGCGTGGAGGACTTCGTCTCGTGCAAGGCGCACAACATGCCGGACTCGGACATCATCAGCCCGGTCATGGGCGACGGCCGCTACATCGAATCGCTGCCGCTGTTCGGCGGCCTGTCGATCTGGGCGGCGAACCCGAAGATCGTCGATGCGCTCGACGCCGCCGGCACCCTGCTGCGCAGCGAAAAATATCTGCATAGCTACATGCACTGCTGGCGCCACAAGACGCCGATCATCTACCGCGCCACGTCGCAGTGGTTCGCGGGCATGGACATCACGCCGAAGGACGGCGGCAAGACGCTGCGCGAAACGGCCCTCGAAGGCATCGAGGCCACGGCGTTCTATCCGTCGTGGGGCAAGCAGCGCCTCTATTCGATGATCGCCAACCGCCCGGACTGGACGCTCTCGCGGCAGCGCCAATGGGGCGTGCCGATGGCGTTCTTCGTACACAAGGAAACGGGCGAGCTGCATCCGCGCACGCTCGAATTGCTCGAAGAGGTCGCGCAGCGCGTGGAGAAGGCCGGTATCGAAGCGTGGCAAACGCTCGATGCGCGCGAACTGATCGGCGACGACGCAAACCTGTACGAGAAGAACCGCGACACGCTCGACGTCTGGTTCGACTCGGGCACGACGCACTGGCACGTGCTGCGCGGCTCGCACAAGGACGAACTGCAATTCCCGGCCGACCTGTACCTCGAAGGCTCGGACCAGCATCGCGGCTGGTTCCACTCGTCGCTGCTCACGGCTTCGATGCTGGACGGCCGCCCGCCCTACAACGCGCTGCTCACGCACGGCTTCACCGTCGACGGCGAAGGCCGCAAGATGTCGAAGTCGCTCGGCAACGGCGTCGATCCGCATGAAGTGGCGAACCGCCTGGGCGCGGAAATCATCCGCTTGTGGATCGCCTCGACCGACTATTCGGGCGAACTCGCGATCTCGGAAGAAATTCTCAAGCGCGTGACCGAAGGCTATCGCCGTATCCGCAACACGCTGCGCTTCTTGCTCGCGAATCTTTCCGACTTCGACTTCGAGAAGCACGCGCTGCCCGCGAGCGAATGGCTGGAAATCGACCGCTACGCCGTGGCGCTCACGCACACGCTGCAAAACGACGTGCTCTCGCACTACGACCGCTACGAGTTCCACCCGGTCGTGGCGAAGCTGCAAACGTTCTGCTCGGAAGACATGGGCGGCTTCTATCTCGACGTGCTCAAGGACCGCCTCTACACGAGCGCGCCCGACTCGAAGGCACGCCGCGCCGCGCAAACCGCGCTGCATCACATCACGCACAGCCTGCTGCGCATTCTCGCGCCGTTCCTCTCGTTCACGGCCGAGGAGGCGTGGAAGGTGTTCCAGCCGAACAGCGAAACCCTCTTCACGGAAACGTTCCATGCGTTCCCCGACGTCGCCGCCGACGAAGCGGCCGCCGGCGCGCTGATCGCCAAATGGACGCTCCTGCGCGAAGTGCGCGGCAACGTGACGAAGGCGCTCGAAGAGGCGCGTGTGGCGAACCAGATCGGTTCGTCGCTGCAAGCCGAAGTGCGCATTCTTGCGAGCGGCGCGCGTTACGACGCGCTGCAAAGTCTCGGCGACGACCTCAAGTTCGTGCTCATCACCTCGGACGCCGAAGTCGTGAAGGTGGCAAGCGAAGCGGAAGAAGCCGTGGAAGTGGTCACGTCGAAGTACCTCAAGTGCGAACGCTGCTGGCACTACCGCGAGGACGTGGGCGCGAACGCGGAGCATCCGGGCCTGTGCGGACGCTGCGTGGCGAATCTATTCGGCAACGGCGAACAACGGAGCGCCGCATAATGGCCAAGACCCTGCCCAAGCAATCGCGTTCGGGCCGCGCGGGCGGCACCGGCGGCACGCTCGCGCCGTGGCTGGGCGTGGCCGTGATCGTGATCCTCGCCGACCAGCTGACGAAGATCACCATCGCCAAGCTGTTCGCCTACGGTCAAGGCCGCGAGATCACGTCGTTCTTCAACCTCGTGCTCGTCTACAACAAGGGCGCGGCGTTCAGCTTTCTCGCCGCGGCGGGCGGCTGGCAGCGCTGGGCGTTCACGCTGCTCGGCGTGGTCGCCGCGCTCGTCATCGGCTATCTGCTCAAGCGCCATGCGGCGCAGCGCATGTTCTGCACGGCGCTCGCGTTCATCATGGGCGGCGCGCTCGGCAACGTGCTCGACCGCGTGATGTACGGCCACGTGATCGACTTTCTCGACTTTCACGTGGGCGGATGGCACTGGCCCGCGTTCAACGTCGCCGACAGCGCGATCTGTATTGGTGCGGCGTTGCTCGTGATCGACGAATTGCGGCGCGTGCGCGGCACGCGTTGATTGTGCTGAGGCGTTAAGTCGGGGCGATAGTTTTGCGTGGAAGCCGACCAAGCGCTGAAGCGCTAACTCGGGTCGACAGCTTTGCGTGGAAGCCGACCAAGCGCTAAAGCGCTGACTCAGGTCGACAGCTGTGCATGGGACCCGAGTAAGCGCTGAAGCGCGAACTCAGGTCGACAGCTTTGCATGGGACCCGAGTAAGCGCTGAAGCGCTAACTCGGGTCGACAAGGAGAGAGTCGTGAATATGTCCGCTGCAAACGAAGGCGAACTCGCCGGCCGGCATCTCGTGCTCGGCATGACCGGCGGCATCGCCTGCTACAAGATCGCCGAACTCACTCGCCTTCTGACCAAGGCCGGCGCCACCGTGCAGGTCGTCATGACCGAAGCCGCCGCGCAATTCATCACACCCGTGACCATGCAGGCGCTCTCCGGCCGCCCCGTCTACACAAGCCAGTGGGACGGCCGCGTGCCCAACAACATGGCGCACATCGACCTCTCGCGCGAAGCAGATGCCATCCTCATCGCGCCCGCCTCCACCGACTTTCTCGCCAAGCTGGCGCACGGATTCGCCGACGACCTGCTCTCCACGCTATGCGTCGCGCGCGACTGTCCGCTGCTCGTCGTGCCCGCGATGAACCGCCAAATGTGGCAAAACCCCGCCACGCAGCGCAACGTCGCGCAACTGCGCGCGGACGGCGTCGAAACGCTCGGCCCCGATTCCGGCCCGCAGGCGTGCGGCGAGATCGGCGACGGACGTATGCTCGAACCCGAAGCGATCTACGAAGCCATCGTCGCGTTCTTCGCGCCCAAGCTGCTCGCGGGCCGCCGCCTGCTCATCACCGCCGGCCCCACCTTCGAGCCGCTCGACCCCGTGCGCGGCATCACCAACCGTTCGAGCGGCAAGATGGGTTTCGCGCTCGCGCGCGCCGCGCAGCAGGCCGGCGCCGAAGTGCATCTGGTCGCCGGGCCGGTCGCGCTCGCCACGCCCTGGGGCGTGTACCGCGAGGACGTGCAAACGGCACAGCAGATGTACGACGCGGTGATGCGCGGCGCCGCCGACGCCGACGTGTTCATCGGCGTGGCGGCCGTGGCCGACTGGCGCGTGGATCACGTGGCCGAGCACAAGATCAAGAAGACGGCGGAGCAGCGCATGCCCGCCTTCGCCTTCGTCGAAAACCCCGACATTCTCGCCTCGGTCGCGGCCATGCCGAACCCGCCGTACTGCGTGGGGTTCGCGGCCGAAAGCGGCGACCTCGACGTGCACGGCGAAGAAAAGCGCGCGCGCAAGAAGGTGCCGCTTCTGATCGGCAATCTCGGACCGCTCACGTTCGGCCGCGACGACAACGAAGTCGTGCTGTTCGAAGCCGGCGGCCGCACGCCGCTGCCGCGCGCGCCCAAGGCGGCGCTCGCGCAAACGCTCATCGCCGAGATCGCGCGACGCCTGCCCGACACGAGCATCATTTCGTGACGTCGTCCGGCGCCTGAACGCGCCGGGCGACGCGCACGCCTCCCCGGAGCCGCCGCCATGACACTGCTATCCGTGCTGGACCAGTCGCCCGTGATCGACGGGCACACGGCGGCTGACGCCGTCGCCGCCACCGTCGAGCTCGCCCAGCTCGCCGACGACCTCGGCTACACGCGCTACTGGTGCGCGGAGCACCACGGCCTGCTCGGCGTCTGCAATCCCTGCCCCGAAGTCATGCTCGCGCGCCTCGGCAGCGTGACCAAACGCATCCGCATCGGCTCGGGCGGCGTCATGCTGCCCTACTACAGCCCGTTCAAGGTGGCCGAGCAATTCATGATGCTCGAAGCGCTGTTTCCGGGACGCGTCGATCTGGGCGTCGGGCGCGCCCCCGGCGGCGACATGCGCACGGCGCAAGCGGTCGCGCAAGGCGAATACAATCGCGGCGACCAGTTCGCGCAGCAGGTGCAGGATCTCGTCGGCTTGATGGACGGCACGCTGCCCGCCGATCATCTCGCCAGCGGCGTCGTGCTCCAGCCGCAAATCGCCACGCGGCCCGAGCTTTGGGTGCTCGGCTCCAGCGACTTCGGCGGCCTGCTCGCGGCGCAACTCGGGCTGCGCTTCGCGTTCGCGCATTTCATCAACGCGCATTTCGGCCATCTCGTCGCCAACGCGTATCGCGAGCGCTTTCAGCCCACGCGCGAAGCGAAGCCGTATCTCGCGTGCGCCGTGTTCGCGATTTGCGCCGATACCGAAGCCGAAGCCGCCGACCTCGAAAAGGCCGTCGACCTGCGCCGCGTGCAAATGGCTTACGGCCTCAACGCGCCGGTGCCCAGCCTCGAGCAAGGCCGCGCGCAGGAATACGGCGAACGCGAGCAAATCGTCATCGACCGCGAAAAACCGCGCAGCGTGATCGGCACGCCGGAAAGCGTGGCCGAACGCCTGCTCGACTTGCAGGAACGCTTTCAGGCCGACGAGCTGATCGTGCTGAGCGTCGCGGGCAGCTACCGGGCGCGGCTGCGCTCCTACGAACTTCTCGCCGAGGCCTTCCAGTTGCCTCGCTCAATCTAAACCCACACTTCCCATGAAAATCGACATCAAGATCCTCAACGAGCGCATGCGCGACCAGTTGCCCCATTACGCCACGCCGGGCAGCGCCGGCCTCGACCTGCGCGCGTGCCTCGAAGCGCCGCTCACCCTCGAACCGGGCGAAACGAAGCTGATCCCGACGGGCCTCGCGATCCACGTTGCCGATCCGGGCTACGCCGCGCTGATCCTGCCGCGTTCGGGACTCGGCCACAAGCACGGCATCGTGCTCGGCAATCTGGTCGGCCTGATCGACTCCGATTACCAGGGAGAACTGATGATTTCCACGTGGAATCGCGGCGCGACGACGTTCACGCTCAATCCGCTCGAACGGCTCGCGCAACTGGTGATCGTGCCGGTCGTGCAGGCGCAGTTCAATATCGTCGACGAATTTCCGGCAAGCGTTCGCGGCGCGGGCGGCTTCGGCAGCACGGGCAAGCATTGATTCGCCGATCCTTTGCCTGAACGAAAAAGCCTGCTGAAAAGCAGGCT
The DNA here is from genome assembly GCF_905220235.1 of Paraburkholderia sp. J41. Classification (NCBI taxonomy): domain Bacteria; kingdom Pseudomonadati; phylum Pseudomonadota; class Betaproteobacteria; order Burkholderiales; family Burkholderiaceae; genus Paraburkholderia; species Paraburkholderia sp. J41. Next base: position 116,934 of record NZ_CAJMZE010000019.1, read on the forward strand.
TTTTTGCTTCTGACGTAGCGCGCTTCTCACGCCGACCTCACTCCGACCTCACTCCGACGCCACGCGTTTGCGATACCAAAGCGCGTACGCAATCACGAGCAGCACGAGAAACGCGACGCCGTAGGCAAGCGTCGTGCGAAACTCGCGCGTGAACGCCGTCCCCGCCAGAATGCCCAGCATCAGGGTGGCGCCCAGCACGCTCGTGAACGGAAAACCCCACATGCGGAACGTCAGCGGCTCGCGGCCTTCGCGCTGCTGGCGCACGCGGAAGAAAATCTGCGTGACGAAAATCATGAGCCAGGTGAACATCGCGCCGAACATGGCGATCGACATCATCAGCGTGAACGCCGCTTGCGGCCAGAGCGCGTTGAGCACCGCCGACACGGCAATACCGATGGTCGAAAGCGAGAGCGCCGCCGTGGGCACGCCCTGGCGCGTGAGGCGGCCGAACACGGCGGGCGCGTAACCCGCGCGCGAGAGGCTGAACATCATGCGCGTGGTGATATAGAGCTGGCTGTTCATCGCGGAAAGCGCGGCCACCAGCACGATGAAATTGATCGCGCCTGCCGCGTACGGCACGCCGGTTTCGGCCATCACCTTGACGAACGGGCTCTCGTTGCCGCCCGCTTCGGTCCACGGCACGATCGCGAGCATGAGCGCGAGCGTCAGCAGGTAAAAGAGCACGAGGCGCAGCACGGTCGCGCGAAACGCGCGCGTGACGGCGCGCGCCGGGTCCTGCGCTTCCGCAGCGGCCACGGCAATGGTTTCCACGCCGAGGTAGCTGAACAGCGAAACGATCGTGCCCACCCAAACGCCCCACCAGCCTTTCGGGAAGAAGCCGCCGTGCGCGCTGTAGTTGGCGACGCCCACGCCCGAGCTTGCCGGAGCGCGCCACACGAACCACGCGCCGAGCACGATGAACGCGACGATGGCCGCGATCTTCAGGCTCGAAAAGAGATATTCGATCGTGCCGTACGCGCGCACGCTCATCGCGTTCACGGCAATGAGCGCCGCCGAAAAACCGACGATCCAGTACAGCCCCGGCACCTGCGGAAACCAGAACTTCATGTAGACGGCGATGGCCGCGACTTCGGTGCCCACGGCCAGCACATAGGCCGACCAGTACGCATAGCGCACGAGAAACCCCGCGAGCGGCCCGATGTAGTGCTCCGCGTACGCGCCGAACGAGCCCGAGGTGGGATGCGCCACCGTCATCTCGGCGAGCGCGCCCATCAGCAGCAAGGCGATCAGCGCGCCGATGGCATACGAGACCAGCACGCCCGGCCCCGCGAAACCGATGGCAAACCCGCTGCCCAGAAACAAACCGGTGCCGACCGCGCCGCCAATGGCGATCATCGTCATTTGCCCGGCGGACAGCCCGCGGCGCAATCCTCTTTCACGCTCGACTATCGTCTCGAATGCGCCGGCTTCGAAGTTTCCCGCCTGAAGGTTGCCCGATTCACGTCGTACCACGATTCCACCCCTGCTTCATGCGAATACGGTCCCGCGGCGCGCGCGGATTCGCGCGCGAAGCATCCACGACTCGCGAGACAAACGCGCATTTTAACTTCCCCGCGAGGCGCAGACGAACGCCGGGCGACTCGCCCCCGCAGGTGACGCGCGGCGCGATTAGCACGCGAAGCCCGCACGCAAAGAAAAACGGCGCAGTCCCGAAAGACTGCGCCGTTTGCGTGCCGATCAGGCCGGCAGACTCAATCCACTTCCACCGCTTCCGGATTCGGATTGCGCGGCGGCGCCGAGTTCTCGTCGAACGTGAGCTGGATCTTGTCCTCCGCATCGACGTCCACGGTCACGCGGCCGCCGCTCATGAGCTTGCCGAACAGCAGTTCGTCGGCGAGCGCACGGCGGATCGTGTCCTGGATCAGGCGTTGCATCGGTCGCGCGCCCATGAGCGGGTCGAAGCCGTGCTTCGCGAGATGCTTGCGCAGCGCGTCGGTGAAAAGCGCGTCGACCTTCTTCTCGTGCAGTTGATCCTCGAGCTGCATGAGGAACTTGTCGACCACGCGCATGATGATTTCCTCATCGAGCGCACGGAAGCTGATCGTCGAATCGAGCCGGTTGCGGAACTCCGGCGTGAACAGGCGCTTGATGTCGGCCATTTCGTCGCCTTGCTCGCGGCGCGTGGTGAAACCGATCGTCGACTTGTTCATTGCCTCGGCGCCCGCGTTCGTCGTCATGATGATGATGACGTTGCGAAAATCCGCCTTGCGGCCGTTGTTGTCGGTCAGCGTGCCATGGTCCATCACTTGCAGCAGCACGTTGAAGATGTCCGGATGCGCCTTCTCGATTTCGTCGAGCAGCAGCACGCAGTGCGGCTTCTTCGTGACGGCTTCGGTGAGGAGGCCGCCCTGATCGAACCCGACATAACCCGGCGGCGCGCCGATCAAACGGCTCACCGCGTGACGCTCCATGTACTCGGACATGTCGAAGCGGATCAGCTCGATGCCGAGCGTGAACGCGAGTTGCCGCGCCACTTCGGTCTTGCCGACGCCCGTCGGGCCGGAGAACAGGAACGCGCCGATCGGCTTGTCGGTTTTGCCGAGACCCGCGCGCGCCATCTTGATCGAAGCGGAAAGCGCGTCGATGGCGGGGTCCTGGCCGAACACGACGGCCTTGAGGTCGCGGTCCAGCGTTTGCAGCTTGCTGCGGTCGTCCTGCGAGACGCTTTGCGCCGGCACGCGCGCGATCTTCGAAATGATCTCTTCGATCTCGCTCTTGCCGATGGTTTTCTTCTGCTTCGACTTCGGCAGAATGCGCTGCGCCGCGCCCGCTTCGTCGATCACGTCGATGGCCTTGTCCGGCAAGTGGCGATCCGTGATGAAACGCGCCGAGAGTTCAGCCGCCGCGTTGAGCGCGCCCGACGAATACTTCACGCCGTGATGCTCCTCGAAGCGCGACTTGAGACCGCGCAGGATCGCCACGGTCTGCTCGACCGTCGGCTCGATCACGTCGACCTTCTGGAAACGCCGCGACAGCGCCGCGTCTTTCTCGAAGATGCCGCGATACTCCGTGAACGTGGTCGCGCCGATGCACTTGAGCGTGCCCGACGAAAGCGCCGGCTTCAGCAGGTTGGACGCGTCGAGCGTGCCGCCCGAAGCGGCGCCCGCGCCGATCAGCGTATGGATTTCGTCGATGAACAGAATGGCGTGCGGACGCTCCTTCAGCTCCTTCAGCACCGTCTTGAGACGCTGCTCGAAGTCGCCGCGGTATTTCGTGCCCGCGAGCAGCGCGCCCATGTCGAGCGAATACACCTGCGCGTCGGCCAGAATGTCCGGCACTTCGCCGCGCGTGATGCGCCAGGCGAGCCCTTCCGCGATCGCGGTCTTGCCCACGCCGGCTTCGCCCACGAGCAGCGGATTGTTCTTGCGGCGGCGGCACAGCACCTGCACGACACGCTCGACTTCCATCTCCCGGCCGATGAGCGGGTCGATGCGGCCGTCCTTCGCCATCTGGTTCAGGTTCTGCGTGAACTGCGCGAGCGGCGTTTCCTTCTGGCCTGCCGCGTCTTCCGCCTCGGCGTTCGCGTCGCTGGCCTTGGCGGCTTCGCCGCTGCTCGTCTTCGCGATGCCGTGCGAAATGAAATTCACCACGTCCAGACGCGTCACGCCCTGCTGTTGCAGGTAGTAGACCGCATGCGAATCCTTCTCGCCGAAGATGGCGACGAGCACGTTCGCGCCCGTGACTTCCTTCTTGCCATTCGACGTGGACTGCACATGCATGATCGCGCGCTGGATCACACGCTGGAACCCGAGCGTCGGTTGGGTATCGACGTCATCCGTGCCGGGGACCGTGGGGGTGTTGTCGTGAATGAAGTTGCGCAAGTTCTGACGCAGGTCTTCGATATTGGCGGCACACGCGCGCAGCACTTCCGCCGCCGTTGGATTGTCCAACAGCGCCAGGAGCAGATGCTCTACTGTGATGAACTCGTGCCGCGCCTGACGTGCTTCCATGAACGCCATGTGCAGGCTGACTTCCAGTTCCTGGGCAATCATGCTTCCTCCATCACACACTGCAGCGGATGCCCGGCCTGCCGTGCGTGGGTAACGACTTGCTCAACCTTGGTCGACGCGATGTCCCGCGTATAGACCCCACAAACTCCCCTGCCCTCGCGATGCACCTTCAACATGATCTGCGTTGCGGTTTCGCGGTCCTTATTGAAATACTCCTGCACGACCATCACGACGAATTCCATCGGCGTGTAGTCGTCGTTCATCAGCACGACCTTGTACATGGAGGGCGGTTTGACCTTGTGCTCCTGCCGCTCCAGTACGGTTGAATCCTGCTTGTCCGGGATAATCGCCATACACCCATTCTAAACAACTCGGACAGGCCCGCAATCCTGCCGAAACCCGACCGGACAGCCGGCGAGTCCGGCGCTTTTCGCGCTGCGTCGTTGCCTAAGCAATTCACGCGCCTCCCAACCGTTCCGGTCCTGCCGACCGGCTGCGGGGCCGGTTCGCATCATGCTCTGAGCAGCTTTCACGCCACCGTTGAATCGAGTATCGCACAACCTTGGCGTCGCCGTGGAAAGCGACTGTAGGCGTCCGCACGCTCCATCTCAGATTTCGTGCTGCGGTGCATCCCATGTGCGTCGATTATGCGACTTTTCAAGATACCTCGCTCATTGGCGCGGGCATCGGAATGAAATCCATCGCGCACCTGCGGCCAGCCGCTGCGAAAAGCGGGAAAAACCCTGGAAATGCGCTCTTTACAACGCGTCGGAAGGCGTCTCAAAATATTCTTGACAGCGGAATAAAGAGCCTCAACAATCAAGCTGGCACTTTTTTCAACCGCCTCAAATTCGAAAAAATGCCGTTGGTGAGCTTGTGAGGAGGGGGCGATCGCGCCGCGATCGTTTAGCTTTTCGAACTGCTCGTGGTAGTGACATGAGTTACAGGGGAAGTAGGTATGGCAACCGGTACGGTCAAGTGGTTCAACGACGCGAAGGGTTTCGGGTTCATTACGCCGGACGAAGGCGGTGAGGACCTGTTCGCTCACTTTTCGGCCATTCAGATGAATGGTTTCAAGACCCTCAAAGAAGGTCAGAAGGTGAGCTTCGAGGTCGTGCAAGGCCCGAAGGGTAAACAGGCATCGAACATTCAGGCTGCCGCCTGATCCGTTCGGTACCCGTACCTTGGAAACCCGGCTCCGGCCGGGTTTCTTTTTTTGTGCGCGGCATCCGCGCTTTCATCGGCTTTTCATTGCCGGCGCGGTAGCGGTTTGCGCGTCTCGCTTGTGCGTTGCCGGCGCTCGCTTGCGCCACCATGCCGCGAGTTCACGTCACGCGCACGATGCCCATCATGCCGAGATCCTCGTGTTCGAGAATATGGCAATGGAACATGCGCTCGCCGGCATCGCGCTGAACGGTCGCGATGTGAACCGTCTCGCCGGGCCGCACGTTGACCGTGTCGCGCCACGCCAATAGCGGCTCCTCGCTCACGCTGCCGCCCTCCTCGCGCGCCAGCACCTGAAACTGCGTGCCGTGCAGATGGAACGGATGATCCATGTCCGTGCGATTCTCGATCGCCCATCGTTCCACTTCGCCGCGCCGGCTCGCGAACGTCACGCGCGCCGGATCGAAGGTCGCGCCGTTCACCATGAACTGCATGCCGCGGGGCATCGGCAGTGCGGACGCACCCGGCTGGTGCATCGCATGCATATCCATCGCCTCGCTGAATACCACGGTTTTGCGCGCGGTTTTCGCCGGCGCGTCAGCCGTCGTTTGCGCCGTCGAAACAAGGGGCGCGATCGTACGCAAACGCAATGGCAACGCTAGAGGTTCCGCTTTCGCGCCGCTCGCACCGCTGGCATCGTTCATTGCTTCCGTCGTGCGCGCGAATCGCACGGTCGCCAGCTTTTGCGTGGGCGTGGCGGGCAGGCTGCCGTGCGACATCGCCATCTTGCGGCGATCGTATTGCGCGGCCACGAGCGACACCTGCGACGCCGGCGCGCCGGCCGGTTGCGCACGCACGATCAGCTCGGCGCGCTCGCCCGGCGCAAGCAGCAGCGACGTGATGTTCTCGCGCGGCGCACCGAGCAGACCGCCGTCCGTGCCGACCTGCGCGAACGCGCGGCCGTCGTCGAACGCGAGTTGCAGATAGCGCGCGTTGCAGCCGTTCCACACTCGCCAGCGTTCGTCACCCGCGACTTCGATCAGCGGCTCGCGCGCACCGTTCAGGAGCACGAACTGACCTTCGCGGCCGTTCATCCAGTCCATCATGCTGTTGGCGGGAATCGTGCCGTCGGCGGCAAGCTTCAGATCGCTCACGAACAGATGACGCTCGGACCACGCGGCAAGCGGATCGTCCGCGGCGCGCACGACGATCGGCCCCGCCAGCCCGCGAAACACCTGCTCGGCGCTCAGCATGTGCGGATGCGGGTGATACCAGTAAGTGCCCGCGCTGCCGGCCGGCAAGGTGAACCGGTACACGCGCTGCTCGCCGGGCGCGACCATGTTCGACGGATTGCCGTCCTGATCGGGCGGCACGGGCAGGCCGTGCCAGTGAATCGTCGACGGCTGCGCGAGCCGGTTCGCAAACGTGATCTCGACCGTATCGCCTTCGCGCACGTCGATCATCGGACCGATGACGGGACCGGACGTATCGCCCGGCCCCGCTGCCGCGTCGTATTGCCAGAACGTGGTCGGCGCCGCGCCCGCGAGCAGCGCACGCGCGACGGGTTGCGCGACCAGCGTTGCGCGAAACCGGCCCGGCTCGCGGCTTTCGTTGGCGAGCGTGCGCAGCGCGGCGAGCGGCGCTTCGGCGGGCAACGCGTCGACGGCGGCTAACGGCGCCTGCGCCGGCATCGCGGCCGCCGGCGCCGGGGACATGCCCGGCATCGCTTGCATGCCGTGCATGGTTTCTCGCGGCGATTGCGCGAACGCCTCGCGCGCGAACCACGACGCCGCCGCGGCACTCATGGCGCGCGCCAAAAATTCTCTTCGTTTCATTGCTGGATTCCTCGATTCTCTTTCTGCCTGATCCGCCAGATCGCACGATGCGCATGCGATCCCTCGCTTCGCCGCGTGTTCTCGCGCGCGAAGTGCTGGGGATAAACCGGGCCGCGCCGCAAGACGCGGCCGCGATCAGACGATAGGAGGAGGGAGAGGCGGCGCGTGCGTGATGCCGGCGCGCAGCGCGACGTCCAGGCTGCCCGATGCCGCGCGGCCCGGCATGCGCATGTCGAACCCGAGGGTAGCCGGCAACGCGCCGCAATGGCCGCAACCGGCGGCGCAGCAACTTGCATGGCAGTTGCCGCTGTGCGAGCAGTTGCCGCCGTGCGAGCCGTGACCGGCATCGCCCGCCATCGCGCACGGCGCGCTTGTCATCGGCATGACGTGCGCGCCCGCAGTCTGCCGATGCGGCATCGACTCGCACGCCGACGCGCCGCGCACCGCAAAGAGCGCGAACAGGCAAACGACGAAGAAGCGGCACAGGAGCGTCATGCGGCGGAGAAAAAGCGCGGGCAGCGAAAGTGCCTGATGATAGCGCACAACGGTACATGAATCGTAACGGCCAATTTGCGCCGCGAGAAAATTAACTGATTCGGCATCCTGAATAACTGCCAAAAACAAAAACCCGGCGACCGTCGAGCCGCCGGGTTTTCAGGCAACGAAATTACATATTGTCGATCATGGTCTGACCGAAGCCGGAACACGAAACCTGCGTCGCGCCTTCCATCAAGCGCGCGAAGTCGTAGGTCACGCGTTTTTGCTGAATCGACTTTTCCATCGACTCGATGATGAGGTCCGCCGCTTCCGTCCAGCCGAGATGGCGCAGCATCATTTCCGCCGAAAGAATTTCCGAGCCCGGATTCACATAGTCCTTGCCCGCATATTTGGGCGCCGTGCCGTGCGTTGCCTCGAAAATCGCTACGGAATCCGAAAGATTCGCGCCCGGTGCGATACCCATGCCGCCCACTTGCGCCGCCGCCGCGTCGGAGATGTAGTCGCCGTTGAGGTTCAGCGTGGCGATCACGTCGTACTCCGCCGGGCGTTGCAGGATCTGCTGAAGGAACGCATCGGCGATCACGTCCTTCACGACGATATCGGCGCCCGTCCTGGGGTTCTTGATCTTCATCCACGGGCCGTCGTCGATGAGTTCCGCCGCGAATTCCTTCTGCGCCAGCGCGTAGCCGTAGTCGCGGAACGCGCCTTCCGTGAACTTCATGATGTTGCCCTTGTGGACGAGCGTGACCGAGCGGCGCTCGTTGTCGATCGCGTACTGGATCGCCTTGCGCACGAGCCGCTCCGAGCCTTCGCGCGACACCGGCTTCACGCCGATGCCCGAGGTTCCCGGGAAGCGGATTTTCGCGCCCATTTCCTCGCGCAGAAACGTGATGAGCTTCTTCGCGCCTTCCGACCCGGCGGGCCATTCGACACCCGCGTAGATGTCCTCGGAGTTCTCGCGGAAGATCACCATGTCGGTCTTTTCCGGCTCGCGCAGCGGCGAAGGCACGCCCTTGAAGTAACGCACCGGGCGCAGGCACACGTAGAGATCGAGCGTCTGGCGCAGCGTCACGTTGAGCGAGCGGATGCCGCCGCCCACCGGCGTCGTGAGCGGCCCCTTGATCGAGACCACGTATTCCTTCACCGCATCGAGCGTTTCCTCGGGCATCCACACGCTCGGTCCGTACACGCGCGTGGCCTTCTCGCCCGCGAAGATTTCCATCCAGTGAATCTTGCGCTTGCCGCCGTAGGCCTTCGCCACCGACGCATCGACCACCTTGATCATGACCGGCGTGATGTCGACGCCCGTGCCGTCGCCTTCGATAAACGGGATGATTGGCTGATCGGAGACGTTGAGCGAAAAATCCGCGTTGACGGTGATCTTTTCACCGCCGGTCGGAACCTTGATGTGCTGATACGGCATGATCGACTCCAATAAGGGCAAAGGCTGCGAAGGCGGACTGAAGAGGCAGGTCGGCGCTGCTCGGCGGTCTTGGGCGCGCGCGACGGGCCGTCCGCGTGTGATCTGGCCGCTATTCTAACCACGCTTTCCGCGCCGCGTGGCGGGCCTCCGCGCGAGCCGTCCCCGCTTTTGTGCCGCTTTTGTGTCGCCCTTATGCCACCCTTCTGCCGCGTTTATCCCGCTTTTGTCCCGCTTCTGTCCTGCTCATGTCCTATGTCCGCGCCACGTTTCGCCACTGCCCGAACCTCGCGCGCCCGCTCTCGGTGGCATCGGCCGAAAATGCTGCGTTGCGGCATCGCCGCCGCCGCGCGATGCCGGCTAAAACATCTCATATGTCATGGACAAGCGTTGAGCCGACGACGAACAACGCGCGATTCGCGCGGGATTTCGCGCCGGCTCCATGCTTTAAGATCACGCCCTCGCCTCCATCCCGTTTCACGCACGCCCCGGATTCCGCCATGCGCTTGATCGCCCTCAACAAACCGTTCGGCACGATCTGCCAGTTCTCGCCGCACGAAACGCGGCAGTCGCTCGCGGACTTCGTGAGCGTGCCGGGCGTTTATCCGGCGGGGCGGCTCGATTCCGACAGCGAAGGCCTGCTGCTGCTCACCGACGACGGCGCCTTGCAGGCGCGCATCGCCGAACCGCGCCGCAAGCTCGTGAAACGCTATTGGGCGCAAGTCGAAGGCGAACCCGATGCCGCCGCACTCGCGGCGCTCGAACGCGGCGTCGATCTCGGCGATTTCGTGACACAACCGTGTCGCGCGCAGGTCATCGCCGCGCCGGAAAACTTGTGGCCGCGCAATCCGCCGATTCGCTATCGCGCTTCGATTCCGACCGCGTGGGTCGAGATCGCCATCAGCGAAGGCAAGAACCGCCAGGTGCGGCGCATGACCGCCGCCATCGGCTATCCCACGCTGCGTCTCGTGCGGGTTTCGATCGGCGCGCTCGATATTTTTTCGTTGGGTCTCGCGCCCGGCGAAAGCCTGGACGTGCCCGCCGAAGCACCGTGGCAACGCGCGCCTCGTCGACACAAGTGACTGTCGCAGAAGCACTTTTTATTTTCTTCGCGACTTCTGCCGACGCCTTTTCGGCGGCGTGCGCGGCGCGAAAGCTTTCAGCGGCGCGCCATTGAAAAGCAAATGAGAAATTCGCGTCAACCGTCTTACGGGACCATGCGTTATTCGACGCAGATGCCGCAGAAGCTATCCGGCATTCAGCCTTCAGGGTCCTCGCAGTAATGCACGGTCCCGACCGCTGGCAGATGCGATTCGCCACTTCGAGCCGTTCTTGTCGAATTGACCGAATTTGACGTTCGCGACTGTCAACCGAAAGGTGGATGGCACGTTTACCGACCTGACTCCAATAACCGGGTCACTTGGTTAATTTACTCAAGCTGAGGATTCAAAACATGAACAAACTGATCGCTGCTCTGGTCGCTGGCCTCTTCGCATCGGCTGCTTTCGCACAAGCTTCGGCACCGGAAGCGGCTTCGGCTGCTCCGGCTGCTGCTGCATCGACGGCACATTCGACGGCACACAAGTCGTCGCACAAGAAGTCGCATAAGAAGTCGCACAAGAAGGCAGCCAAGGCTGAAGCCGCTTCGGCAGCTTCGGAGTAAGCTCGCTGTAAGACGCTTCGGGAAACGGCATTCACTGCCGCTTCTGTTGCGCGATAAAAGGCAGAACGCTGCAAGGCGTTCTGCCTTTTTGTTTATGCGCTCTTTTTGCGGTTGATTCGATTTCGCGCATTTTGACCTGCGTCATCCTGGTCGCGTAACATGCGCGCATTACTCTCAAGCAAGGAGTCTCTCGTGCGATTTTCACTGCGCCCGTTCATCGTGCGCTGCGCGCTCGCCGTCGCGATGCCGCTTGCCGCTTGCGCGGCCTTCACGTTCGCCACCGCCGCGACGTCGGGCGTCGCCCATGCACAGCAAATGCCGCCCGGCGCGAAACAGCCCGGCGAATTTCCGCGCGTGAAGCTCACGGCCGGCATGTTCGTGATCGACGCGGCCGTGGCCGCCAACGACGCCGACCGCGAACAAGGTCTGATGTACCGCACGCAACTCGCGCCGAACGAAGGCATGTTGTTCGTGTTCGGCGAGAACGCCGTGCATTGCTTCTGGATGAAGAACACGCTGATCCCGCTGTCGATCGCCTTCATGCGCGCCGACGGCACCGTGACCGACATCGACGAGATGGACGCCGAAACGACCAACAACCACTGCCCGCGCAACAACGGCACCTACGCGCTCGAAATGAGCAAGGGCTGGTTCACGTCGAAGGGCATCAAGCCCGGCACGAAGATTCAAGGCTTGCCGCCGCTGCAATAGCGCAATCGCCACGACGGCGCGCGCGCCGCGCGACGCATCGAGCCCTACGCCCGGCCGGCCCCGCTTTCACGCGGCGCCGGCTTTTTTCATGCGCGCGCCGCGCACGCGGGCAGACGCACAGCGCGCGCGCCTTCCTGCAAGGCCCGCGGCGGCGGCGCGCCAGCAAAAGCCGCGCGCAAGCGCTATCCTATTAAGTCTCGCACGGCGCGGCGCCCGTACGCCCGCTCGACTCCGACCCGGCTCGCCCGAACCGGACCGGTTCGGGCGAACGGGCTCGCGTCGTGCGGCGCATCGCGGGTCGCGCGCTGGCCGCGCCGCCCGTCAGCTTCCATGGCGCGTCATTCCAAGGAGATCACCGTGCCTCGCAAAACCCCCATCGAGCGCTATCGAAACATCGGGATCAGCGCTCACATCGATGCCGGCAAAACCACCACGACCGAACGCATCCTGTTCTACACCGGCGTGAACCACAAGCTCGGTGAAGTACACGACGGCGCGGCGACCATGGACTGGATGGAGCAGGAGCAGGAACGCGGCATCACGATCACGTCGGCGGCCACTACCGCGTTCTGGAAAGGCATGGCCGGCAATTATCCCGAACATCGCATCAACATCATCGACACGCCGGGGCACGTCGACTTCACGATCGAAGTCGAACGCTCGATGCGCGTGCTCGACGGCGCGTGCATGGTGTACGACTCGGTCGGCGGCGTGCAGCCGCAGTCGGAAACCGTATGGCGCCAGGCGAACAAGTACAAGGTGCCGCGCATCGCGTTCGTCAACAAGATGGACCGCGTCGGCGCGGACTTCTTCCGCGTGCAGCGGCAGATCGGCGAGCGCCTGAAGGGCGTGGCGGTGCCGATCCAGATTCCCGTGGGCGCCGAGGATCACTTCCAGGGCGTGGTCGATCTCGTGAAGATGAAGGCGATCGTCTGGGACGACGAGAGCCAGGGCGTGAAGTTCGAATACGCCGAGATTCCCGCGAATCTCGTCGAAACCGCGAAGGAGTGGCGCGAAAAGATGGTCGAAGCCGCCGCCGAAGCCGACGAAACGCTGCTCGAAAAATACCTCGACGATCACGAAAGCCTGACCGAAGAAGACATCAAGGGCGCGCTGCGCAAGCGCACCATCGCCAATGAAATCGTGCCGATGCTGTGCGGCAGCGCGTTCAAGAACAAGGGCGTGCAGGCGATGCTCGACGCCGTGATCGACTATCTGCCCTCGCCGGTCGACGTGCCCGCCATTCTTGGCCACGACCTCGACGACAAGGAAATCGAGCGCCACCCGAGCGACGAGGAGCCGTTCTCGGCGCTCGCCTTCAAGATCATGACGGATCCGTTCGTCGGCCAGTTGATCTTCTTCCGCGTTTATTCGGGCGTGGTGGAGTCGGGCGACACGGTGCTCAACGCGATCAAGGAAAAGCGCGAGCGCCTCGGCCGCATCCTCCAGATGCACGCGAACGAGCGCAAGGAAATCAAGGAAGTGCGCGCGGGCGACATCGCCGCCGCCGTGGGGCTGAAGGAAGCCACGACGGGCGACACGCTGTGCGACCCCGCGAACCCGATCGTGCTCGAACGCATGATCTTCCCGGAACCGGTGATCTCGCAGGCCGTCGAGCCCAAGACCAAGGCCGACCAGGAAAAGATGGGCATCGCGCTCAACCGGCTTGCGCAGGAAGATCCGTCGTTCCGCGTGCAGACGGACGAGGAATCCGGCCAGACCATCATCTCGGGCATGGGCGAGCTGCACCTCGAAATTCTCGTGGACCGCATGAAGCGCGAGTTCGGCGTGGAAGCGACCGTCGGCAAGCCGCAGGTCGCGTATCGCGAAACCGTGCGCAACAAGGTCGAGGACGTGGAAGGCAAGTTCGTCAAGCAGTCGGGCGGGCGCGGCCAGTACGGTCACGCGGTCATCACGCTCGAACCGCAGACGCCGGGCAAGGGCTACGAGTTCGTCGACGCGATCAAGGGCGGCGTGATTCCGCGCGAATTCATTCCCGCCGTCGACAAGGGCATCCAGGAAACGCTGAAGGCCGGCGTGCTCGCGGGCTATCCCGTGGTCGACACGAAGGTCACGCTCACGTTCGGCTCGTACCACGACGTCGACTCGAACGAAAACGCCTTCCGCATGGCCGGCTCGATGGCCTTCAAGGAAGCGATGCGCAAGGCGAGGCCGATCCTGCTCGAACCGATGATGGCGGTGGAAGTGGAAACGCCCGAGGACTTCATGGGCAACGTGATGGGCGACCTGTCGAGCCGACGCGGCATCGTGCAGGGCATGGAGGACATCGCTGGCGGCGGCGGCAAGCTCGTGCGCGCCGAAGTGCCGCTTTCGGAGATGTTCGGCTACTCCACTTCGCTGCGCTCGCTCACGCAAGGGCGCGCGACCTACACGATGGAGTTCAAGCACTACGCGGAAACGCCGCAGAACGTGGCCGAAGCGGTCATCAACGCCAAGACGAAGTAACGCCGGACGTCGTGACGAAAGTCATGACGATCGGCATGGCGCGGCACGAAGCCCGTCCTCGCGCGATGCGCCCCGGGGACGGGCTTTTTCATGCGCGCACGCCGCGAGGTGCAGCCGCAACCGCGATGCAGCACGATTTTTGGCCATGTCACAATGCGCCGGAAACACGAAGGAGACACGACGATGAGCGACGACCACGACCACGACCACGACCACGGCCACGGTCACGGTGATACGCCGGACTGGCGCGAAAACGGCGTGAAGGTCATACGCGGCGACCAGCTCGACGCGAACACCGCGCAAACGCCGGGCATGAATCGCGCGGCCGCCATCAACGCGGCCCGCGTGGGCGCCCAGAAAATCTGGGCCGGCACCGTGACGATCCATCCGAATGCCAAAACGGGCGCGCATCATCACGGCGCGCTCGAAAGCGTGATCTACGTCGTGCGCGGCCACGCGCGCATGCGCTGGGGCGAGCATCTGGAGTTCACGGCCGAAGCCGGGCCCGGCGACTTCATCTTCGTGCCGCCCTACGTGCCGCACCAGGAGATCAACGCAAGCACCGACGACCCGCTCGAATGCGTGCTCGTGCGCAGCGACAACGAGGCCGTCGTGGTGAATCTCAACATCGACGCCGTGGAAGCGCCCGAAACCGTGTACTGGGTCGATCCGATCCACCATCATCCTCACGATCACTGAGTCTCTTTTCCCGCGCTACCGCCACGCTTCATCCATGACGACACCCGCCCCGCTGCGCGCCCGCCTGATTCCGCTGTACGCCGCACTCATTGCCGCCAATCTCGGCGCGTGGGCGTGGGCGCTGATCGCGTTTCGCCACTACCCGCTCCTGCTCGGCACCGCGCTGCTCGCGTACGGCTTCGGCCTGCGCCACGCCGTGGACGCCGATCACATCGCCGCCATCGACGCCGTCACGCGCAAGCTCATGCAGCAAGGCGAGCGGCCGCTCGGCGTGGGGCTCGCGTTCTCGCTCGGGCATTCCACCATCGTGATCGTGGCGACGCTCGGCATCGCGCTCACGGCGCTCTCGCTGCACGGCCGCTTCGAGCAGTTTCATGCGATCGGCTCGACGCTCGGCACGCTGGTGTCGTCCACGTTTCTGCTCGTGCTCGCGGGCGTGAATCTCGTGATCCTGCGCGACGTGTGGGCGCGCTACCGCCGCGCCCAACACGGCGACGACGCGGCGCTCGCCGCCGCGGCCCACGCGAGCGCGCCCGCCGGCCTGTTCTCGCGCGCGCTGCGGCCGCTCTTTTCGCTCGTCACGAAAAGCTGGCACATGTACCCCGTGGGCGTGCTGTTCGGACTCGGCTTCGACACGGCCACGGAAATCGGCCTGCTCGCCATCGCCGCGGCCGAAGCGGGCAAGGGCTTGCCGATCTATTCGATTCTCGTGTTTCCCGCGCTGTTCACGGCGGGCATGACGCTCGTCGATTCCACCGACAACGTGCTGATGGTCCACGCCTACGGCTGGGCCATGGACGACCCCAAGCGCAAGCTCTACTACAACGCGAGCATCACGTTCGTCTCGGCGCTCGTGGCGATCGTGATCGGCGGCGTGGAAGCGCTCGGCCTCGTCGCCGACAGGCTCGGCGCGAGCGGCGGCGCGTGGACGCTCGTGGCGGCCGCGAACGCGCGCTTCGGCGAGATCGGCTACGGCGTGGTCGCCCTGTTCATCGCGTGCTGGATCGGCTCGGTGCTGTTCCATCGCTGGAAGCGGCCCGCGCTGGCGCGCTGAGCGGCGCCGTTTTTCGCGGACGAATTCATCGCCGTTTTTCTCGGGCGGCGCGACTTCCGATATGTCTCGCGCCCACGCACCTGCGCACCATGAGCGCCCGCGCACAACCCTGCGAAACCCTGAGCCTCACCGGCAGCAAGCCTTGCGCGGGCGAAAGCGCATAAACTAGGCGGATCGTCCCAACTTCGCCGCCTTGTTCGTTCGCGGCGCCGCACGCCGCCGTCGCGCGCTTTCCTCGCCGGAACCGCGCGTCCCCAACACGGAAAAACGCACGGAAATCCGCACCGATGAAACGTTCGCAGTTCACGCAGCAACTTTTCCAGTCGTCACGCGCGCGCGCCTCTTCTCCCGCTTGTTTCGCCGATACGCCGCGCCCGCAGGACCGCGCGGCCCATGAAGCCGGCCATCACGCCATCGACGAATTCGCCGCCGGACGCCTCTCGCGCCGCGAGCTGCTGCGCTACGCGAGCGTGCTCGGCCTCGGCGCCGCGCTGCCCGGCATGGCCGCCGTCGCGGGCCTCGCATTGCCGCGCGCCGCGCGGGCGCAAAGCGCCGCGAAGCCCGGCAACCAGACGATCCGCATCGCGCATCTGATGCCGGCGGCCGCCGTCGATCCGCTCACCGTCACCGACGCGGGCGCGCTCTGCCTGCTGAACCAGACCGGCGAATTCCTCGCCAACGACGACGAGCACGGCCGGCTTCAGCCCGCGCTCGCGCTCTCGTGGCAGCCCAACGCGAAAGCGGACGTCTGGACGTTCAAGCTGCGCCCCAACGTGAAATTCCACGACGGCCAGCCGTTCGGCGCGAAGGACGTGGTGGCCACGTTCGATCGCCTCGCCGATCCCGCGAGCGGCTCGGCGGCGCTCTCGGTGCTCAAGGGCGTGCTTTCGAAAGGCGGCGCGAAGGCCGTGGACGATCGCACCGTCGCGTTCCATCTGGACGCGCCCAACGGCAACTTCCCGTACTACGTTTCCTCGGACAACTACAACGCCGTGATCCTGCCCGCGAACTACGCGGGCAACTACGAAAAGAGCTTTATCGGCACCGGCGCGTTCAAGCTGGAGCGCTACGAAACGCGGCGCGGCGCGAGCTTCGTGCGCAATCCCGACTACTGGGGCGACAAGGCCCTGCCCGCGCGGCTCGAATTCGCGTTCTACGCCGACGAACAAGCGCAATTGCTCGCGCTGCAAGGCCATCAGGCCGACGTGATGGGCACCTTCACCGTGCAGGGCGGCATCGGCGTGCTCAACAATCCCGACTTCAAGGTGATCGGCGTGCGCTCGGCCGCGCATCGGCAGATCCACATGCGCAACGACGTGCCCGCGTTCAGGGACAAGCGCGTGCGCCAGGCGCTGGCGCTCTCGCTCGACCGCGACGTGCTGGTGCGCGGTCTGTTCAAGGGCCGCGCCGTGGTGGGCAACGACAGCCCGTTCGCGCCCATTTTCCCGTCGACGGCGACCACCGTGCCGCAACGCAGGATCGACGTCGCGAAGGCGCGCCAACTGCTCGCGCAGGCCGGTGTGGCGAACGGCTTCGACGTCACGCTCACCACCGAAAAGTTCATGGAGCTGCCCGATCTCGCCGTGGTCGTGCAAAACGCGGCGAAGGCGATCGGCGTGCGCATCACGCTCAAGGTGGAAAGCCAGTCGCAATACTACGGCGCGGGCACCTTCGGCAAGTCGGACTGGCTCGATTCGCCGCTCGGCATCACCGACTACGGGCATCGCGGCGTGCCCAATCCGTTCCTCAACGCGCCGCTCACCTCGGGCGGCACGTGGAATGCTGCGCACTTTCGCAACCCGCAGTACGACAAGCTGGTCGCGCAGTTCGCGGCCACGCTCGACGTGGCCGCGCAAAAACAGGTGGCGGCGCAGATAGAGACGCTGCTGCTCGACGAAACGCCCGTGATCATCCCGTACTTCTACGACCAGTTGATCGCGCAGCGCGCCGTGCTTTCGGGCGTGCGCTTCACGGCGCTCGCCCAGCTCTATTTCGATCGCGCGACGCTCGCCGCCTGATCCGGGCGCGCGAGCCAGCACGACATCGCAGCGAAACGAAACACGACGACGCGAAGCAAAACGGAGGTCCGAGTCCGATGGCCACGCCGATCCCGCGAACCCGCGCCGCGCCGAATGCGCAAAATGCGCCGAACGTGCCGAATATGCCGAAGGCACCCGACGCCGCGCCCGACGGCGGCCGCGCCGGCGCCTATGCCGGCATCGCGCGCTTTCTCGGCGTGCGCGCCGCGTGGGCGATCTTCACGCTCTGGCTGCTTTCCGTGCTGGTGTTCGCGGGCGGCCAGTTGCTGCCCGGCGACATCGGCCGCGCGGTGCTCGGGCCGCTCGCCGACGCGCGCGCGGTTGCCGCGCTCAATCATCAACTGGGCGCCGACCGACCGCTCGCCGACCAATACGTTTCGTGGATCGCGCACGCGCTGCGCGGCGACTTCGGCATCTCGTGGACCTACAAGCAGCCCGTCGCCGCGTTCGTGGGCGACGCGCTCCTGCAATCGGCGAAACTGGGCGTGCTCGCGTTCGTGATCGTGGTGCCGCTCGGCATCGCGGGCGGCGTGTGGGCCGCGCTGCACGAAGGCCGCGCGCTCGATCGCGCGATCAGCACGGGCGGATTGTGCGCGAGCGCGGTGCCCGAATTCGTTTCGTCGATCGTGCTGATCCTGATCTTCGGCGTGTGGCTGCGCTGGCTGCCGATCGAAGCCGTCGCGCCGCCCGGCGCGGGCGCGCTGCAAACGCTGCGGCATCTCGCACTGCCCGTGCTGCCGCTCGTGCTCGTGTTCTTCGGCTATCTCGCGCGCATCGCGCGCGCGGGCACCATCGTCGCGCTCGACGCCGACTACACGCGCACCGCGATTCTCAAGGGCTTGCCGCGCCGCGTGGTGATCTGGCGTCACGTGCTGCGCAATGCGTTGCTGCCGAGCGTGACGGTCGCGGCCACGCAGCTCGGCTATCTGATCGGCGGGCTCGTGGTGGTGGAGTCGCTGTTCCGTTATCCGGGCGTCGGCTCGCTCATCTACAACGCGGCGAAGGCGAAGGATTTTCCGCTGCTCGAAGCGGGCGTGCTGACCGTGGGCGCGGTGTACACGCTCGCCAATCTCGCCGCCGACGCGCTGCATGCGCTGCTCGATCCGCGCCTGCGCAACCCGGGAGGCGCATGAGCGACACCGCAACCGACACCGCAACCGCGCCCCTCGCCGCCGATGCCGAAGCGCCCGCCGACACGCGCGTGCGCGACGCGCTGCATTTGCTGCTGCGCTCGCCCTCGTTCGTCGTGGGCGCGCTCATCGTGCTCGGCTGGATCGTCTGCGCGCTCGCCGGAACGTGGCTCGCGCCGCAAGACGCCTACGCGTCCGACCCGCTCGGCTCGCTCCTGCCGCCCGACCGCGCGCACTGGTTCGGCACCGACCAGTTGGGCCGCGACATCTGTTCGCGCGTGATCGTGGGCGCGCGCGACATTCTCACGATCGCGCCGCTCGCCACGCTCGTGGGCACCGTCGCGGGCGCGGCGCTCGGCCTCGTCACCGGCTATTTCGAGGGCTTTTTCGGCACGCTGGTCGCGCGCACGCTCGACGCCGTGCTCGCGCTGCCGCTCGTGATCGTCGCGCTGCTCGTGCTCGCGGCCGTGGGCGCGTCGAATCTCGCGGTGATCCTCGTGATCGGCATCACCTTCGCGCCGCTGATCGCGCGCACCGTGCGCGCGGCCGTGCTCGCCGAGCGCCACCTCGACTACGTGGCGGCGGCGCAGTTGCGCGGCGCGAACGCGCTCACGGTGATGTTCGCGGAAATCCTGCCGAACGTGTGGCCGCCGATCATCGTCGAAGCGACCGTGCGGCTCGGCTACGCGATCTTCGCGGTGGCGACGCTCTCGTTTCTCGGCTTCGGCATCCAGCCGCCTTCTGCCGACTGGGGCCTCGCGCTCGCCGAGTCGTACACGCTGCTCGCGGGCGGCGCGTGGTGGACCGTGGCGTTCGACGCACTCGCCATCGCCTCGCTCGTGGTGGCCGTGAATCTGATCGCCGACAGCTTGCGCGAGGTACTCCAGACGTGAACGCATCGCCGCACTCCCACGCCGCGCCTTCCTCGCGCCCCGCCCTCGCGACCTTTGCCGCGCCGCGCGACGACGACGCGCTCGCGCTCGTCGGGCTCACCGTGGCGTACCGCGTGCGCGGCCGCGACCGCGACGTACTCACCGACGTGTCGCTGCGCATCCGGCGCGGCGAATCGTACGGGCTGGTGGGCGAATCGGGCTGCGGCAAGTCGACGGTCGCGCTCGCGGCGCTGCGCTACCTCGCGCGCAACGGCCGCGTGAAAGCCGGGCGCATCCAGATCGCCGGCGACGACGTGCTCGCGCTCGACGCCGACGGCTTGCGCACGCTGCGCGCGCATGCCGTTTCGATGGTCTATCAGGACCCGGCGGGCGCACTCAACCCCACGCTCACGATCGCGCGCCAGCTCGACGAAGCGTTCGAAGCGGCCGGCGCGAGCGAAAGCGAGGCGCGCGCGCGCTCGCACGCGATGCTGGAACGCGTGCGCATCGCCGATCCGGGCCGCGTGCTCGGGAGCTATCCGCATCAGTTGTCGGGCGGCATGCAGCAGCGCGTGGTGATCGCGATGGCGCTCGCCTCGAATCCCGCGCTGCTGATCCTGGACGAGCCGACCACGGGCCTCGACGTCACCGTGGAAGCCGAAGTGCTCGACCTGATCGCGAAGCTGCGCGCCGAACTCGGCATGGCGGTGCTGCTCATCAGCCACGATCTCGCCGTGATCGGCCGCATGTGCGACCGCGTGGGCGTGCTTTACGCCGGGCGGCTCGTGGAGGAAGGCGCGACGCGCGACGTGTTCGAGCGCGCGCGGCATCCGTACACGGTCGGCCTGCTGCGCTGCCTGCCCGCCAACGGGCGCAACAAGCATGCGGGCGCGCTCGACACGATTCCCGGCGAACTGCCCGCGCCGGGCGCGCATCTGCACGGCTGCGTGTACGCGCCGCGCTGCCGTCTCGCCGACGCGCGCTGCCGCGAGCAAGCGCCGCCGCCGCATCGCATGATGTCGGCGCACGGCGAGCAGATGGCGCGCTGCCACTATCACGAGCGCGCGATCGAATTGCCGTTGGCCGCTTCGGCCGCTTCGGCCGCCGATGCCGATGCCGATGCCGATGCCGATGCCGATGCGCACGCCGATGCGCGAGGCGCGCCGCAAGAAAAGGCGGCGCGCGTGGTGCTGCGCGCCGTCGACGTCTCGCGCACCTTCGGGCGCGGCGCGCAGGCCGTGCGCGCGCTCGACGGCGTGTCGATCGAATTGCATGCGGGCGAAACGCTCGGCCTCGTCGGCGAATCGGGCAGCGGCAAGACCACGCTCGCGCGCCTGCTGCTCGGCTTGCAGCAGCCCGACGCGGGCGGCGAAATCGAACTCGACGGCCAGCTTCTGCATGCGCGCGTCGCGCGCCGCGAGGCCAGCCAGCGCGCCGCCCTGCGCGTGGTGTTTCAGCATCCCGACGCGTCGCTGAACCGCGCGCTCAGCGTGAGGCGCCTCGTCTCGCGCGCGCTCGCGCCGAACGCCGCAACGCGCCCGCGCGCCGCGGCCAACGACGCCCGCGACGCGACACATGAGGCGGCGCACGATGCAGCGCATGACGCGCCCAGCGAGGACACGCGTATCGGCGCGCTTCTGGAAGCCGTTCGCGTGCCCGCGCGCTATCTGGCGGCGCGCGCGCGTCAGCTATCGGGCGGCCTCAAGCAGCGCGTGGCGATCGCGCAGGCGTTCGCGGGCGCGCCGCGCGTGGTGATCTGCGACGAACCGACTTCGGCGCTCGACGTTTCGGTGCAAGCGGCCATTCTCAACCTGCTCGCGCGCCTGCAACGCGAGCGCGACGTGAGCTATCTCTTCATCTCGCACGATCTCGACGTCGTGCGTTATCTCGCCGACCGCATCGCGGTGCTTTACGCGGGACGCGTGGTCGAAAGCGGGCCGGCGGCCGCCGTGTTCGAGGGTCCGTGGCATCCGTACACGGAAACGCTGCTCGCGGCGCGTGCGGGAGGCGCGAACGCCGACGCCGACATCGACATCGACATCGACATCGACATCGGCAATGCGACGCCTGCGCCGCGCACGACCCGCGGCTGCATCTTCAGCGCGCGCTGCCCGCGCAAGCTGGGCGCGATCTGCGACGACGAAGCACCGCCGCTCGCCGACGCGGGCGACGGCCATCGCATCCTTTGCCATATCCCCGTCGAAACCCTGCGCGCCGAACAACGCGCGGGAGAGGCTGCGTCACGGGACGATTGAGAGGTTGGCGGGGGTGTTGTGTTTGTTGTGTTTGTCGCTGCATCGGCGCAATTCGTTGTTGCGGTTCGTTGTTGCGGTTCGTTGTTGCGGTTCGGTGTTGCAGTTCGGTGTTGCAGTTCGGTGTTGCAGTTCGGTGTT